>JBJOOW010000035.1:0-6373 GCA_046051095.1 Bacteroidota bacterium
TTCCCCGGTACACAATCGCTGTATAGTCTGGAAGATTTGGAAGAAGAGCGCCGCCTGTTTTACGTAGCTATAACCCGCGCCGAAGCACGTTTGTTTTTAACCTATGCCAATACGCGTTACAAATTTGGCCAGCTTAACTATTGCGACCCAAGCCGCTTTATACAAGAGGTACCCGACAACGTAGTATCGTACCACGGCGACCTTAAAAAGCCAAAGGTGCATCAATCATCGCAGCAACAATCTGTTCGCCCAATATCAAGTATTTCGCGTCCAACATCTACACAGGCGCCTAAGCCGGTGGCGCAGCCATCGCAGTTATCATCGGGTGCGCCGTTTGTGCCAGACGATGCCAACAAACTGCAAACCGGTATGGAAGTGCTGCACGAAAAATTCGGCGAAGGTAAAGTGGTATCCATAGAAGGCAGCGGAGCCAACAAAATTGCTTCTATCTTTTTTAATGCCTACGGTGTAAAAAAGATAATGTTGAAGTTTGCCAAGGTGAAGATACTGAGCGGGGGTATGTAACGGTTATTAATCCCCTCCTTCGCCGCTACCGCGGCGGCATTCAAGGAGGGGTGGCTCGCCGAAGGCGAGACGGGGTGGTTATTATACTTCATTTGCAAATCCCGCAAAACCTTTCCATATTTACACTATCTACCACGGTGGTTAGGTACAAGGGCTTTGATAATCCATCCTTTCAAGTAGCCCGGCAATCTTCTAAACCGCCTTTCTATTTTTTACAGAAAAATATTTTTCTGAAGTATTCATTTATTTAAAGCTATTACCCCATGATGGAGAATAAAGATTATAACTCGAACAGAGAGAAACTGATATTGAAAGAATACGGCCGCCACGTACAAAAAATTGTGGCTAACTGTGTTGCCACCAAAGACCCCGTGCACCGCAATAAGCTGGCACTGGAAATTATAGAGCTGATGGGCCAGCTAAACCCACACCTGCGTAACGTAGAAGACTTTAAGCATAAACTTTGGGACCACCTGTTTATTATGAGCGATTACCAGTTAGAGGTAGAATCGCCGTACCCTATTAAAGGCCGCGCCGAAATTGAGAAGAAACCACAACGCTTACCTTATCCGCAATCGCGCATTAAGTACAAGCACTATGGCAAAAACGTAGAAGCGCTGGTAGAGAAAGCCATACATACCGAAGACCCCGAAAAACAAGCGGGCTTTACGCAGTGTATTGGTAACTTTATGAAACTGGTGTACCAAAACTGGAGCAAAGAAGAGGTAAACAGCGAAACCGTTAAAAACGATATACGCCTGCTAAGCAAAGGCCAGCTACAAATCGGCGAAGATCAGGATATCGACTCGCTGGCACGTGCCAACCGCTTTAAAAAGCCACAGGAAAACAACGGCCGCAACAACAAAGGCGGCGGTGGTGGTAAATTCCGCCATGGTGGTGGTGGTAACAACAACGGCGGCGGTGGCGGCGGACAAAACCGCAACAACAAAAACTTTAAAAAGAAAAAGTACTAGTGCTATACCGCATACAGCAAAAAGGCGTGACATAGGTTACGCCTTTTTGTTTTTAGCCACTTAACAGGGCGGTGTGTATAGCTTGCTTATATATTGTTTTACCCTAACCAATTCATTTCGGTATTTAGCGTTGGATTTTTCTTGTATTTATCTAAATACTCAATACTACTACATGAATTCATTTGAGGTAATAGGCGGTAATAAACTTAAAGGCGAAATAGTACCACAGGGTGCTAAAAACGAAGCATTGCAGATACTGTGTGCCGTGCTGCTTACGCCCGAAAAAGTAACCATTAGCAACATACCTGCCATACGCGATGTACTGGCACTAATTGATATACTGAAAGACCTGGGCGTAGCAGTAGAAAAGCTGAGCGAAGATACCTACACCTTTAAGGCCGATAATGTAAACCTGGATTACCTTAAAACTGATACCTATAAAAAGAAAGGCGCTTCGCTGCGTGGCTCTATAATGATAATGGGCCCGCTGCTTACCCGCTTTAAAAAAGCTTACCTGCCTAAACCCGGTGGCGATAAAATTGGCCGCCGCCGGTTAGACACGCACTTTTTAGGTTTTGAAAAACTGGGTGCCGAGTTTAACTACGATAGCAACGAAACGTTTTATAGTGTAGAGGCAAATAACCTGCGCGGCACGTACGTACTGCTCGATGAGCCATCGGTAACCGGTACGGCCAACATAGTTATGACAGCCGTAATGGCCAAAGGCAAAACCACTATTTACAATGCCGCCTGCGAACCTTACCTGCAACAGCTATGCGATATGCTAAACCGCATGGGTGCTAAAATTACCGGTGTGGGTAGCAACTTGTTGTACATAGAAGGTGTAGATTACCTGGGCGGTACCGACCACCGCATGCTGCCCGATATGATAGAGATAGGCAGTTTTATTGGTCTGGCAGCCATGACACAGAGCGAGATAACCATTAAAGATTGTCGCATTGATATGTTGGGCAACATACTGCCGGTGTTTGAAAAGCTGGGTATTAAAATGGAGTACCGTGGCGATGATATACATATACCGGCGCAGGAGCATTTCGAGATACAGCGCTTTATAGATGGCAGCGGCCTTACTGTAGCCGATGGCCCGTGGCCGCTGTTTACACCCGACCTGATATCGATAGTGCTGGTTACGGCTACACAAGCCAAGGGTAGTGTGCTGATACACCAGAAGATGTTTGAGAGCCGCCTTTTCTTTGTAGATAAACTGATAGAGATGGGCGCGCAGATTACCCTTTGCGACCCGCACCGCGCGGTGGTAATTGGTATAGACCGTGCCTACAAACTACGCGGCATAACCATGAGCAGCCCCGATATACGCGCCGGTGTGGCGTTGCTGATAGCAGCGCTTAGCGCCGATGGTAAATCAGTAATAAACAACAGCGAGCAGATAGACCGTGGCTACCAACGCATAGATGAACGCCTTAACGCACTGGGTGCGCAGATAAGGAGGGTGTAAGCTATCTGGCATTCCAATGCTCAGCACATTCATTGCACATGCTAATCTCGTTAACTTGTAGTGGCGTGAAGTATGCACGTAAATTTTCTGCTAAGTAGCCCGGTGTTATTTTTTCAGGCAGCTCAGGTTTATAGCCAACAGTACCACAGACAGCACATTGGTTCAGCCATTTCTGTGCCCTTGGATATTGTTTTAGATATAGATCTTTATCTCGTTTTTTTGACATTTCCTCCTCCCAGCAGAGTCTCCGCTTCGGGACTCTGCACTAGTATAACTGGGCTACCTAATTAATTACGACAATACCTCTAACTGCTTAAACACCGGTATCAGTGCCTGCGCTTTATCTGTCAGGCAATACTCTATATGCAGGGGCTTTTGCTTTACAATAGTTTTCTGCAGTAAACCAACTTCTTCCAGTTCGCGCAGCGCAACCGATAACGTTTGCTTGTTGCTGCCCTTTATATGTTTTAGCAAACTGCTAAAGCGCACCGGTGCATCTACCGCCAGTCTGAAAATCTCAGGTTTCCATTTGCCCGATAACAACTTTAACAGCCCTTGTGCAGGGCAGGTTTCGGCGTCGGTAGTGTTTTTTTCTGTGGTCATAAAAATCTGACTTATTGCGCAGGTGCTGCGGTGCATATAGCTTTGCACAAAGATAGCGATTAACACAACAGTAGGCTAATTGAATAACAGTTTCTGCGCTGTGTAACGCTATAACCAGAATGAAATACGTATACCATTTAATAACTATAATATTGTTGTGCGGCACTGGTTGCCATGCACAAACCCAAGCGAAAATGAAAAACGAAACCAACCCTTTATTATGCAATCCGCAGACTGGTGTTTGCGAGGTAAAAACCAGTAGCGACACTACACAACCGGTAATACCGGTTAGCCGGCAAAAGCCTGTTAAGTTAATTTACTTTACCGACCCTATCTGCTCATCGTGCTGGGGTCTAGAGCCACAGTTGCGCAAGCTTAAACTGGAGTTTGGCGATGCTATTGATATAGAATACCGCATGGGCGGCCTGCTGCCCGATTGGAGCTACAACAGCGGTGGTATCAGTAAGCCAACCGATGTGGCCCCCCACTGGGATGAAGTAAGTGTATACTACGATATGCCTATAGATGGCGATGTATGGCTGGAAGACCCACTACCTTCTTCTTATCCGCCATCTATTGCATTTAAGGCCGCACAATTGCAAAGCAATGACAAAGCCATTGTGTTTTTAAGAGCACTGCGCGAGTTGCTGTTTTTAAGTAAGAAGAACATTACCAAATGGGAGCACGTTGAATCTGCAGCCACTGTAGCCGGGCTGGATGTAACACAACTAAAAGCAGATTACGAGGGCCGCGCCAAGCAGTTGTTTGAAGATGATTTAAAACTGGCACGCCAAATGGGCGTAAGGGGTTTCCCTACCTTGTTTTTTGCCAACGGTACCGGCGGACATAAAGTATTGTACGGTGCTGTTCCGTATGCCAATTTCGAGGCCGCTGTAGTTGAAATGTATCCGAATGCTTATAAAGCCAATTACAACACTACTGCACATAGCCTGTTTGCTGTATATAACTCGCTTACGGCTAAGGAGTATGCTGTATTATCCGGCACACCGCGTAACCAATGCGAGGCAACACTGGATAAATTGGTAGCTGAGGGCCAGCTGCAAAAGCAGACTACTAAAAACGGCTCTATCTGGCGGTGGATAGGGGGTAAGTAAGGCTCAACTAAGCTGTATTTGGCTGTTTTGCTCTCCTCCTTGCGCCTCAGCACGGCGCGCTTTTGTAAGGAGGAGTGGCTCCGCAAAGCGGAGTCGAGGTGGTGCTTTGGTAAATAGCTTACCAATTACTTGCCTAGCTTATTTATCAGCGGCGCTACAAACCAATCGTATACATAGCAGCCTACGCATATGCCAAAGAAACCTTCAAGCCCGGCACATAGCAATAGTACCCCTGCTACAGCCATAGCTGCAGTGGTGTTGCCTGTTAGCAGTAACAGTGTTACCGCAACCGAAAATCCAACACCTACACCAGCCGCAAATTTTTTAGGCGGGGCAAATATCCATTTCGGTTCCAGCTTAAGTTGTTGGGCAATGTAGTTGCCCAGCAGGGCCAACGGTGGTTTTACGCTGGTAAAAGCGCGGAAAAAGAAATCTACAACAAGGTAGGCGGTAATCCACCAGGCTTGTGTTAGCATGGTAATGGCCGTTAGTACAAACACAAATACGCCTGTAAAACGCACCACATTTTCGTTTACACGGCCATAGCTTACATCATTAACATTCGCAGTCGACATATTTTCCTCTTTAAAGCAAATCTAAACTAAATTATTACTCTATCAAATAGATAGGCTATATGGGTTTTGTATAAATTTTCTTAAACCCGCCATCACAAACTGCAAAATTTCAATTTGCCACCTTGCGTTAAGGCAGCCATTTTTGTACTACAAACAACGATTATGAGAACGGGAACAAACATTATTACAACTATGCTGGTGCTGATATGTGCCAGTGCTTTTTCGCAATCTGGCTCTGGTTACTTCGGTAACTACTTCTTTCACCAGTGCCGCGATACCAACCAGGTTTATAACTACACACTAATTAACAACACCAATACCAATAACGATTCGAACGTATTGGCTATTGTAACGCCACACTCGGTTATGGCCGGGGTAGACGAGGATTTTCACTTTGGTATATGGTATAGCAGAAGTGATAAGAAGTGGTCTATCTATAACGAAAACTATTCAACCGACTCGATAGACCTTTACAATGGCTTTAATGTACTGGTGCCCAACAATAACGGCACTATGATTAAGCATACCGCTACCGCAGCCAATATAGATTTTAACCTATCGCTGATAGATAACCCCGCCACCAACGGCAAGCCTAATGCCTTGTTATTTATTACCCACAACTGGGGTGTAAGTGGCGGTGTATATAATAACCACGCTACCGGTGTTTACTACAGCCAGGCCCAAGGTAAATGGGGCGTGTATACCGAGGACCTTACTGAATTTCCGGTTGGGGCAACATACAATGTGTTTGTGGTAGACGAAGCCAATGCCAATGCCTTTATACATACATCGGGTACGCCATCGCCCAGCGCACGTTATGTAAGTCTGCTCGATTATCCGGTGCTGCAAGATTACCCTGAGGCCTCCCTGTTTGTAACGCATAACCTAACACCGGGTGGTGTTACCAATAATCTGTACGATACTTCTACCGTAGGGGTAGCGCAAAAGGGTTTAAGCTGGGTAATTACCAACCGCGACAGAAGCCAGATAGATAGCGGCACTACCTTTAACGTACTTATAGCCAACACCCTGCCTACCACCGGTATAAATAATATGAAAGGCGATGCAGCGGTACAGGTATACCCTAACCCTGCCAACAACCTG
>JBJOOW010000036.1:0-4140 GCA_046051095.1 Bacteroidota bacterium
TGCAAAGCATATTGGATAATAAACCCGTTGCCGTTAACGAAACTACAGCCGTTGGCTGCTTTATTGTAAAACCCGACTGATTAAATATTAACTTTACACAAATACATCCTGCTAATGAAACGTTTTTGTTTACTCTTACTTTTAGCTGCTTCTGCTGGCTTTAGCAATGCGCAAACGGTAACCTATGCCCAGCACATTGCGCCTATTATTTACAGCCACTGCACGCAGTGCCATCGCCCCGGCGAAATTGGCCCTTTCTCGCTAACCAACTACAACGAGGTGAAAGCACAGGCGGGGCTTATTAAATATACCACCAGCATTAAATACATGCCACCGTGGAAAGCCGACCCAAACTATCAGCAATACCAAAAAGTAAACATACTTAGCGATGCGCAAATACAGCTTATCAGCGATTGGGTAACACAGGGTATGTTGCGCGGCGATAGTACCACCGAGCCCGAACTGCCGGTGTTCCCTACTGGTTCGCTTATTGGTACGCCCGACCTTACCATATCGTTTGCACAAAGCCATACCATTGCCGGTAACAATACCGACGAGTACCGCTACTTTGTAATACCAACCGGCCTTACACAAAACCGCGACCTGGTAGCGCTGGAGATGCGCCCGGGCAACACCAGTGTAGTACACCACGCCCTGTTTTGGGAAGATACTACCGGTAACGCCGCTGCTGCCGACGCTGCCACACCAGAGTATGGTTATACCGGCAGTACACAGCAGGTACTGCTAAGCGGTATGATAGACAAACAGCTACCTACCTATGTGCCCGGCCAGAAAGCAACCGTGCTTAACAATGGTATTGCTTACCGTATGCATGCCGGTTCTGACCTGCAGGTGCAAATACACTATGCGCCTTCGCCTGTTGCCACTACCGATTCATCATCGTTCAATCTGTTCTTTGCGCCACAACCTGCAACACGTTATATAAAAAGCCATGTAATGATTCCGTTTTTTGGTACGCTCACCAATGGCCCTTTTGTAATACCGGCTAACCAGGTTAAAGAATTTCATGGCACATATACTCTGCCAGAAGAAGCAAGCTTAATCTCTACCATGCCGCACATGCACAAGCTGGGCACACACTGGAAAATATATGCGGTAAAACCCAACGGCGATACTGTGCCATTGGTAAAAATAGATTCGTGGGATTTTAACTGGCAAAGCAATTTCGATTTTAAACACATGATACACCTGCCGCAGGGCACTGTAATACATGCGTATGCCGGTTACGATAACACCCCTAACAACATTAACAACCCTAACGACCCGCCACAACAAATTGGCTGGGGCGAAAATACCAGCGATGAAATGTACTGGCTGCCGCTGCAATGGGTAAGCTACCAGGCCGGCGACGAGAATATAGATATGGAAGTAACCGGTGTGAAAGATGATTTGTTCTACCCCGTACAAAACAAACTTTACCCGGTGTACCCTAACCCAAGTGCTAACACAGTTAAAGCTGGTTTCTCGCTACGCGAGCTGGGCCGCATTAACCTTAAACTATACAACATGAACGGACAGGTGGTAAGCACTATTGCCAATAACCAGTTGTATATGTCGGGTGTACATACAGTAGATATAGACCTATCGGTACTACCGGCCGGTATCTACTCGCTACAATTAGAAAAAGACGGCGAACGCCAAAGCCAGCAAATAGTGGTAGCGCGGTAAACCGGCACCAATAAAGGTTTTAACAAAGGCTGCAACCAAATTGCAGCCTTTGTTGTTTACTGTACTGCTAACACCAGCACAAAAAACCGGTGTGTTATTGTTTTTTAATAACCGGTATTAACGGCTGTACTTATATTGCAAACCATAAAACCAATAGCATGATAACCTTACAACCGGGCGACAAAGCCCCCGATTTTAAAGCTAAAGACCAGGATGGCAACACAGTTTCGCTTAAAGATTTTAAAGGCAAAAAAGTAGTGCTGTTTTTTTACCCGGAGGACGACACACCGGTATGTACCGTAGAGGCCTGCAATTTCCGCGACAACTACGCTTTGTTAAAAAAGCAAGGCTACGAGGTTGTTGGTGTAAGCCCGCAGGGCGTAGAGTCGCACAAAAAATTTCATGGCAAATACAAATTACCCTATACGCTGCTGGCCGATGAAGAAATGAAAATTATAAACGCCTATGGTATTTACACCCTTAAAAAGCTGTACGGGCGCGAGTTTATGGGCATACAGCGGGCTACTTTTGTAATAGACGAGAAAGGGAAAATTGAAAAAGTAGTACCACGTGTACTGTCAAAAAAATCTACGCAGCAGGTGCTGGCTTAATTCTTACCGCTAAATTATGTTGATTTATCTCAAATCATTGTAGCTACAATTGAAATTTGTTTTATTTGGAGTACAACAAACCCAGAACATGAAAAAGAAATATTTACTCGTTAGTTTTTTCGCTGTAGCAGTTATGGCAACCCTCAATTTTAAAACCGTTAATTCGGAGATACCCAAACCCCCAAAGGGAAGTTCAGGCGACCCAAACACCAACGCTACCTGTGCTCAGCAAAGCTGCCACATTGGTCCTGCACAAAACTCATCGGCCAACATTCTTACACTTAATATAGGTACAGGCAACCCGGCTACCCCGCTTAACAGCAGCTTTGTGTACACACCTGGCACTTTATATAATATTGGCTTTGGCCTTAACTCAAACACCGGCCGCTATGGTTTCGAAATGTCGGCACTTACAGCCAGCAATGCACAAGCCGGTAGATTTGCAGTTACCTCTAACACAAATACATCGCTGGATTCTGTAGGAAGCTTTCAGTACATAGGCCACAAAAACGCCAGCACCAACAAAAACTGGGTTTATAAATGGACTGCCCCTGCAGCAGGTGGTGCCGTTACCTTCTACTATGCCTATAACACTGCCGATGGCGACAACGAAGTAACCAACGATGTAATTTACTACGGTTCGGTTACTATCAACTCTACCGGTGGTACAGGCATTGCCGACATCAACGATAAAGTATCTGCCCTTAACGTATTTCCTAACCCTATCAACAGCGAGTTCAGCATGTCGTTCAACCTGAAAGAAACTGCTCAGGTATCAGCTCAGCTTTATTCGTTAGATGGCAAACAGGCTCAGGAACTGATGAGCGAAAAAGTTAGCCAGGGTAGCTTTAACCGCGCTTTCGATGTTAACGCTCTTCCTGCAGGCATCTACCTGATGAAACTGAACGTTGGCGATGCATCTGTAACCAAAAAAATTGTTAAACCGTAATTATGAGAAAGCTAGCCTGGCTATTGATTGTTCCCGTGGTTTTATGTTTCTATTCGGCTTGCACTAAAGATAAAGCACCGGCACCCACCAACACAACCTGTTCGGGTGTAGACTCTGCCAATACGTACAATCTGCGTATAAAATCCATTCTGGACGCTCAATGCGCGGCTTCTGGCTGCCACGATGGGTTTGTAGCTTCATCGGGTATAGCGCTTAATAACTACGCTAATTCTAAAAATTCATTTCAAACCAAAAACTGCCTTTGCTCTATTAAGCAAAACGGCGGTTGCCTGCCTATGCCCCAGGGTAGCGATAAACTGGCAGACAGTTTGATTACGTATATACAATGCTGGACCGAAAACGGATATCCCGAATAGTACCGGCATTGTAAAACAAAGGTTATGAGAACTATCCCGTTTATTATGTTGCTGGCGTTATCGGTACAGCTATTTGCCCAAAGTAACAGCAATGCATACGTATGTAACAAAACAGGCAAAATACATTTCTTTTCGGCCAGCCCGCTGGAAGATATAGAAGCAACCAGTAACGAGGCCTCGCTGGTGTTGTATACCAACGATAAGTCGATTGGCGCTAAAATACCGGTTACATCGTTTGTGTTTAAAGACAAACTGATGCAGGAGCACTTTAACGAAAACTACCTGGAAACCGACAAGTACCCCATCAGCACCCTAAAAATGGTGATAGTAGAAAACATAGACTTTACCAAAGACGGTGTTTACGATATTACACTACGCGGTACACTGGAGATGCACGGCGTTAAACACGACCGCGACATTAAAGGCAAGCTATACATTAAAGGCGGACAGCCGGTACGTGCTACTGCTACCTTTGATGTGCAACTGGTAGACCATAAAATTAAAATACCAAAAG
>JBJOOW010000037.1:0-4583 GCA_046051095.1 Bacteroidota bacterium
GACGGGTAACTAACTGGCCCATGTTGTTGGTTAGGGTTACAGTAGCTATACGCTCGCTGCTGTTAAAGTTAAGCTCGGTAGTAGCAGGGTTAGGGTAAACGCTGAAAGCAGTAGCTTTTACGTTACCAATACCGGCAGCAATACCGTTGCAGGCATAAGGAGCCAGGAACGCAGCAGCACCAGAATCTATCTGGGTCATCATGGTTTGGTTGCTTTGCCAAGGGCAGTGGCCTGCACCTGCATATACTATACTAGAGTGGTTAATGCTGTACTGTACAAACAGAGGCTCCATAGAACCTAAACCGCAAAGCTGTACCGGTGTAAGGCCGCTTTGTGCGTTGGCGCAGGTATAAGGCACTACATCGTCGGCGCTACCTTGTGCGTTGAAAGCAGGTGTGTTACCGGCGCTAAGGAAAGTAGCTTCGTTAAGGCCACCGGCAAGGTTTACCAATGCAAGTGCAGCAGATGAGTAACCATCGTTACCGCTGTTACCTTCAAGACCGCCGTTGTTGTTGATGATAGTTCTTAAATCTGCAGGCGCTTCGTTAACGCTATCGATATATACAGCGTGCGCATAAAGTACTGCACCGGCCGAGTTACCACCTACAAAAATTCTATCGGGGTTGATACGGTACTTGTTAGCAGTAGCGGCATCTTTACGGAAGAAACGGATAGCCGCTTTACCATCGCTAATGGCTTTCATTACCACATCTTTTGCAGTAGAAGCACCCAGCATATCGCCGATGTTGCCCAAGCGGTACTCGATAGAAGCAGTTACATAACCACGCTTTGCAAAGTTGTTGCAGAATGTAGTAACAGCGTTATCGTTGGTTCTGTCGCCACCTATAAAGCTACCACCGTGTGCCATAATTAACAGCGGACGTGCAGTTGACTGGTCGCCGTCTGGCTGGTAAACATCTACCAACAAAGTTGCACCGTTGGCAATGGTGTATGTATCTGTAACTACTGTTACGTTCTGGTAAATCGGGTCAATGTAATTAGTAGAGCATTGAGCCGATGCTACGTTAAAGCCCAGCAGCATAGCACAGCTAACAAGCAGCGGGTAAAATTTAGTTTTCATTGAGAATATAGTTTGGTTATTAAATAGTTAAACGAATGTAAAGCAATTTTACCTGATGATACTGCCATTATTGGTTAAATCTTTTGGCGATACAAAGTGCAGTTTTCCGGCCTCATCTTCGGCCATCAGTATCATACCTTTGCTCTCTATACCCCTTAGTTTGCGCGGTGCCAGGTTGGCTATAACAGATACCTGTGTGCCAACAATCTCATCGGGCTTAAAGTGCTCGGCAATACCCGATACAATAGTGCGGGTCTCAAAGCCCATATCTACTGTTAATTTAAGCAGTTTATCGGCCTTTTCTACCTTTTCGGCAGCAGTAATAGTGCCCACGCGAATATCTATTTTAGAAAAATCGTCGTAGGTAATTTCGCCTTTCTGGTCGGCAGGGGCAGTAGGTTTGGTTTCCACTTTAGGTGTTGCTTTAGCAGCAGTTGCTGTTTTAGTTGCCAGCAGCCTGTCTATTTGTTTTTGAATTACATCGTCTTCAATTTTCTGGTACAGCAACTCTGCCTTGCCTAACTGGTGGCCGGGTTTAAGCAGGTCCTGCCTTCCGGCATCGGCCCAGGTATAGTTGGTACCATCCAGATTGAGCATAGCAAAAAGCTTATCGCTGGTAAATGGTAAAAACGGACGGCACAGTATAGCCAGGTTAGCTACAATCTGCAAGCCATCGTACAACGTAATGCCGGTTGCTTCTTTATCGGTTTTAGCTGTCTTCCATGGTTCTTTTTCGGTTAGCATTTTATTGCCGTGTCGGGCTACGTTCATCACTTCAACCAGCGCTTCGCGGAACTGGAAGTTTTCGATAGCCTTCGAAATTTTTCCGCGCTGTTCGGTAATAACTTTGCGCAGGTCGTCGCACTCGCCGGCCTGCGGCACTTTGCTATCGAAATTTTGTGCGGTAAGCACCAGCACACGGTTAACCAGGTTGCCTAATATAGCTACCAGCTCGCTGTTAACGCGGGTCTGGTAATCTTTCCAGGTAAATTCCGAGTCGGCAGTTTCGGGTGCTATTGAGCAGAGCACATAGCGCAGCTCATCAGCACGGCCCGGAAAATCTTCGATGTACTCGTGCATCTCTACGCTCCAGCGGCGGCTGGTGCTCATCTTGTCGCCTTCCAGGTTTAAAAACTCGTTGGCGGGCACGTTATCGGGCACTATGTACTCGCCGTGCATGTGCAGCATTACAGGGAATATAATACAGTGGAATACGATGTTATCCTTACCTACAAAATGTATCAGCCGGGTGTCGCTGTCTTTCCAGTATAGTTCCCAATTGTTGCCGGTATCTTTAGCCCATTGCTTGGTAGCGCTTATGTAACCAATCGGCGCATCGAACCACACATACAACACTTTGCCTTCGGCATCTTTCAACGGCACTTTAATACCCCACTCGCCATCGCGGGTCATGGCGCGTGGTTGCAGGCCGCCATCTATCCAGCTTTTGCACTGTCCGTACACGTTGGCTTTCCAGTCTTTAGCATGGTCGCGCAGCAACCAGGTACGCAGCCATGGTTCGTAATCGTTAAGCGGCAGGTACCAGTGTTTGGTTTCTTTAAGCACAGGCGCTTTACCGCTAAGGGTAGAGTGCGGGTTTATTAAATCGGTTGGCGAAAGCGACTTGCCGCACTTTTCGCACTGGTCGCCATAGGCACGGTCGTGCCCGCAGTTAGGGCAGGTGCCCATAATGTAGCGGTCGGCCAAAAAAACCTTTTTCTCATCATCGTAAAACTGCTCGCTGCTAATTTCTTTAAACAGGCCTTTGTTGTAAAAATCGAGAAAAAACTCCTGGCTGGTTTCGTGGTGTATAGGTTCGCTGGTGCGGTGGTATATATCAAATTTAATACCCAGTTCGTCGAAGCTCTTTTTTATCAGCGCGTGGTATTTATCAATAATAGCGCGCGGGGTTGTTTTCTCCTGCAATGCCTGAAAGGTAATAGCCGTGCCGTGTTCATCGCTTCCGCATACAAATACCACATCGCGTTTATTGGCTTTAAGGTAGCGCACATATATATCGGCCGGCAGGTACGCACCCGCCAGGTGGCCAATATGCTTGGGGCCGTTGGCGTAGGGCAATGCCGCAGTTACAGTATATCTTTTCCAGTTTTTCATATTGGGCGAAGTTGAAAATTTAGAGCTAAGGCGCAAAGTTTATTTATTAATACAGTGGGTGGTAGTAAGCAGTGTTAGCGAATAACAGCGAGGGGCATCGCCCCTCGCTATTTTATTTCGCCCCTTCGGGGCTTGGTGCCGTGCTGTTGGCCGTAAGCTAAAGCATACGGCTACCAGCGGAATAAATAGCTGTTTGATTGCGGGCTAAAGCCCGCCAATACAAAATACAGAAACACGAATACACAAAATCGTTCAGACTTCCGAAGTTTTAAAAACTTCGGAAGTCTTTTGTCAGTACGCAAATACATTATGCCGGATCACCAGAGCTTTGCATTCTCAACAACGTTATAACTAATACACTCCACCCTCGTCTTGATTCGCTAAGGCGAATCAAGCCACTTCCGCCAGCGGGAGACAGTATGCCTGCGGCATTTTAAAAATGCCGGTATAGTCTACAATATGATTGTTGAAATAATTTGCAGACTCCGTATCCCCTTTAGGCAGCAGGGGGTTACTTTAGCCGCATGTTATTAAAACCACCAGCGCTTAAACAGGGCGATACCATATACATACTTAGCACGGCTAAAAAAATTTCGCACGAGGAGATTGCCTGTGCGGTAGATACCTTTAAAAGCTGGGGGCTGAATGTGCTGACCGGTAAAACCATTGGTGCCGAACACAACCAATTTGCCGGCGATGACGAGTTGCGCCGACAGGATTTTCAGTATGCGTTGGATAATGCCGATGTGAAAGCTATTATATGTGCCCGTGGCGGCTATGGTACCGTGCGGTTTATGGACGAACTGGACTATACCCGCTTTACCAAACAGCCTAAATGGATAGTGGGCTTTAGCGATATTACTTTTTTGCTTACGCACATCAGCAACACCATAGGTATAATGGGGTTGCATGCACACATGCCTATACAGTTTGAAAAAAGTACGCCCGAAGCTATTGAAAGTCTGCGCCGCGAGTTGTTTGGACAGCGAAATGAATACATAGTGGCACCGCATGAACTAAACCGCATCGGTAGCGCTACCGGTATACTGATAGGCGGTAACCTATCGATACTATATGCCATAACCGGTACGCGTAGCGGTATAAATACCGATGGTAAAATTTTGTTTTTAGAAGACCTGGATGAATACCTGTACCACATAGACCGGATGGTGATAAACCTAAAACGTTCGGGTAAGCTACAGGGGCTGGCAGGTTTAGTAGTAGGCGGCTTTACCGATATGCACGACAACAAAGTACCCTTTGGCAAAACAGCTTACGAAATTATTGCCGAGCATGTAGCGCCTTACAACTACCCGGTGTGTTTTAATTTCCCCGCAGGGCATATAGAAGATAACCGCGCACTGGTAATAGGCCGCAAATACAACCT
>JBJOOW010000038.1:0-5222 GCA_046051095.1 Bacteroidota bacterium
CCTTTCGCATGTGCGCTTTGGCCGTATGCAAAAACGCTGGGAAGAAAAACACCAAACCAACTTTATACGTTTGGTTGAAGACCTTACCGGACAGAAAGTACCAAAGAAACGTATTGAAGACCTGATACACGGTGCCGATGAAATTGATCTTGTAAACAGCGGTTTGGAAGATACCATGATTGAAGCCTACCGCGATATACGCGAGTTTAAAAAGCGCCGTAAATCAGAGATTGATATCCGTACGGCTGCCTTTGCGGTGTCTATCAATAAAATTAAGAATAGCTACTACGCCATGGGTATATTTCCATAGACCCCTAAATCCCCTAAAGGGGACTTTAAAGTCAAAAAAACAAACAGCCGCTTGCAGCAATGTAAGCGGCTGTTGTATTTATGTACGGTTTGTATTTATGTTAACCCACCCGCTTGTTAATTTGCTTATAATCAGTTGTTTGTAAAAAATGAATGTTAACCCACCCCCATTACTAACAAATTAAAATTAATTATTATCTAATAATTATATTAAATAATAATTAATTTGTTTATTGCTTCATTATTCGTGGCAACAGCATTAAACCGCCCTCACACAACATCTTAATGCCCTTAATGGTTAATATGTATTTGGCTGTTAAGTCCCCTTCGGGGATTTAGGGGCTGGTATTTAGCTGTTAGGTCCCCTTCGGTTATTCAGGGGCCGGCTGTTTGTATTGTTCCCCCTTTAGGGGGGTAGGGGGTGGCTGTTAAGTCCCCTTCGGTTATTTAGCGGCGCAGTTCGGTTATCTGTTTACGTGTTGCTTCTATTTGCTTATACAGCTCAAAAATCTGTTCGTATTTCTCTCCGTTCATATCACTTTGCTTTAAACGTAGTATGTTTACTAATAAATGATAACAGCAGCATGCGCTGCTCAATTTTATTAGCAAGGTAGCGTTTAAATAATATGATAAAGAATTTGTTGCTGGTTTGTTTAGTAGCCCTGCTGGCCGATACCGATTACCTGGCCGATATACCCCTGTATCAGAAAGAATCGTACTACAAACAAAAGGTGTATGCCGAACACGACTGGAAAAGCTTTTATACATTGAAAGATGCCAGCCAGGTAGTTAATCCCGATAACTACGATATGCACCTTCTGAACGCAGCCATATTTTACGCTACCAACAAGGTGCGTGCCGGTAAGCACCTGCACGAATTAAAATACAATGCCGGTCTGCGCGATGCCGCTGTGGTGCACAGCCAGCAAATGGTAGATAAAAAGTTTTTCGACCACTACAACAACAAAACACGTAAGCTGCGCAGTCCGGAGGACCGCATTAAAATGTACGGCAACGCCAACGCACAGGCTATGAGCGAAAACCTGGATTATAACAATATAGCCATGCCATCTAAAATCACTTACCTGCAACTGGCCGATAAACTGGTAGACGACTGGATGCACAGCACCCCGCACCGCAAAACCATGTTAAGCAAGGGGTACTCGCACCTGGGTTGCGGCGCTGTGTTCGAGGCGAAAGACAAAACCGGCTACCGGTATATAAAGGCCACGCAGGATTATACACTGGAGTAGCACATATCCGCCTAAAAATCATGTGGTTTTCAGTAGACACACCGGGGGAAATCTTCCGCAACCCAATCGGTAGCGTTTAATATATTTGTTGTATGCCCTATACCGTATACGAATTTTACACCAAAAGCGAGATAGACCGTAGCTGGCTTATCTCTATTTTCAGCGATTATAACTTTGAAGGTTTTGAAGAAACCAGCGATGCGCTGAAAGGCTACGTGCCCAGCGATAAAATAACCGCTGAAAAGGTGCAGCAGGTGCTTACCACCAACGAGTTTGATAAGCTGAAATTTACCTGCCAGCAACTGGAGGATAAAAACTGGAACGAAGAGTGGGAGAAAAACTTTGAACCGGTGGTGATAGACGATACGGTAGCTATCCGCGCGCCGTTTCACCAGGCGTATAAAGTGCCGTACGAAATTATTATTGAACCTAAAATGAGTTTTGGTACCGGTCACCATGCTACTACCGCCAGCATGATACGCGGTATGCTGCAGGAAGACCTGAAGGGCAAACACGTGCTCGATTTTGGCAGCGGCACCGGTGTACTGGCTATACTGGCAGAAATGTTGGGTGCAGCCTATATAGTGGCTATTGATAACGAAGACTGGGCTTATGCCAACTGTGCCGAAAATGACGACCGTAACAATTGCAAAGCCATACTGCCGGTACTGGGCGATGATACCTATGTGTTTGATGAAAAGTTTGAAGTACTACTGGCTAACATTAACCGCAACGTAATACTTAAAAACATAGGCTACTGGGCTACCCTGCTAAAACCTAAGGCCATACTAATGGTAAGCGGTATACTGCAGGCCGATGAAAAAGATGTAGTGGCCGAAGCAGCCAAAAGCGGCTTAACGGTTACCCGTACTATAGAGAACAACGGCTGGATGGCCATTACATTTACTAACTAATACGATACTAACCACCGATAAATGAAAAAAATAGTAATACCGGTTTTGTTGCTAATGGTAGTGGCTGGTGCGCAGGCGCAGCAGTTGCTTATTACGTTTAGTAAAGAGAAAGCCCAGTTTATGCGCGACATGAACTCGTTTATGACGGCCAATAAAATGGAGCAGAGCGTAAATACCATGAACGCGTTTGAAAAAATGGTGAAGGATGGTAAAGTGCCCGATGCGTGGTTTCCGAAAATGGCAATGAACGCCAATAGCATGACGGAGCGCAACATGACCCCCTTTACACACTTTATACCTTACCTTACTGCGGTAATGAGCGCGGCTGAAACCAAACAGACCGATGCTCACTTTTTAGCCTGGGCCGATTTTATAGATGATATCATCAGCATACAGAAGAAAGGCGATAACACCGGTTTTATTAAGGCGATGGATTTCTCTATCGGCTTTTTTGCCGATGGCTCGTTGCTGGCCACACCGGCAAAATCGTGGAAAGTGCTGGCTACCGATTACAAGTTTGAAAGCGGTGGTCTGCGCCCTTATGTAAGTTTTCCGGTTACTACGTTATTGGGTTGTGTAAAGGGCGATACCCTTTCGGTTAAGCAAACCGCCGGAGACTATTACCCGTTAGAAACTAAGTGGGAAGGTAAATCGGGCCGTGTAGACTGGGGCCGCGCCGGTGCCGACCCTAATAAAGTATTCTGCACGTTTAAAGCATACACCGTAAACACCAGCAACTTTAACTACAGTGTAGATACCGTTACGTTTACACACAGCGAGTATTTTAAAACACCGCTATCGGGTCGCCTGCAAGATAAAATGGTGTCTAACGCCGATACCGGTACACTTAGCTATCCACGTTTCGAATCGTACGATGTAGGTATGACCATTAAAGATATTGCCCCCAACGTATCGTACACCGGTGGCTTTAGTTTGCATGGTGTAAAAGTATTAGGCTATGGTACAGCCGAAGAGAAAGCAACCCTTTCGTTTTACGCACGCGATGGCCGCACCAAAGTTCTTTCTGCCAAATCATCAACCATTACCATTAAAAAAGGAGAGGAGCTGGGTGCCGATAAAGCCGAGGTGGCAATTTATTTCGGCCCCGATTCTATATACCATCCGCAGTTAAGTGTGGTGTATAAAATACCCAAGCGCGAAATACGCCTGCTGCGCGGCGAAACCGGTATGGGTAAAGCCCGCTTTACCGACTCGTACCACAACCACGAGTTTCAAACCGATGCTATTTTCTGGAACCTCGATTCATCTATCCTAAACCTGAAAATACTTTCGGGTGCCGGTAAAAAACCGGGCGTGTACGAATCGGTTAACTATTTTCAAAAAGAGCTGATACGCCGCACACAGGGCTATGCCAGCTACGAACCGCTATCGATAATGAAGCGCTTGTTTGAAAAAACAGGTTCGCGCGATATTAATGTGGTTGACCTTGCGCGTGCGCTCGACCCTAACCTTAAAGAGGGTGAAGTAAAATCGCTGTTGTATACACTGGTAGAGAACGGCTTTATATTATATAACGAGGGGCTTGGTATTGTTACCATAAAAGATAAAACCATCAACTATGTATTGGCCAATGCCAAAAAGATAGATTACGATATTATACATATCAACTCGGCACCACAACGTGGTAATGACTATATAGATTTAAAAAGCAGCAACATCGACCTGAAAGGTGTAAGAGAAGTGCCTATCAGCGATACGGCCTTTGTATACTTTGTACCTAAAAATAACGAACTGAGTTTGCAGAAAGACCGTAACATGGAGTTTGATGGTATGGTTACTGCCGGCCGCATGGATATGTTTGGCGAGAAGTATAAGTTTCAGTACGCACCGTTTACCGTTGACCTGGTTAAGGTAGATACGCTGATAATAAACGTACCTGATAGCAACCGCACCGATGAATACGGCAACCAGATATTAAAACCTATCCGCTCGCGTATAGAAAATCTGAAAGGGTTACTGGAGATAGATGCGCCTATTAATAAATCGGGCCGCACCAAGCTGCCGCAGTTTCCGCGTTTGTATAGCCGCGAAAAATCGTTTGTGTATTACGATGATACAACCGTTGCTAAAGGTGCTTATAACCGCAAAAGCTTTTACTTTGAGTTAGAGCCTTTCCGGGTAGATAGTTTGAACACGTTTAGTATTGATGTAATAAACTGGAAAGGTAAGCTGGTATCGGGCGGTATATTGCCCGACCTTAAAGACAGCGTGCACCTGCAGGCCGATGGCTCGCTGGGCTTTAAATCGGAAACCCCTCCGGGCGGTTACGAATTGTATAAAGGCAAAGGCAAGTACTGGGGTAAGTTTGAATTGAACTACGATGGTATGGCTGCCGATGGCCGCATTATACACAGCACAGCCGATTTTACATCGCACGATATACGCTTGTACCCCGATTCGATGTTGGGTACTACCGATAGTATAACCATAGCCAAAACTTTTGAAGGGGTGAAAACACCGGCGGTGGTTGGTACCTTCGAAAAAATATTCTGGCGCCCGAAAGCCGATAGTATGCACATTAACATGATGAACCCGGATAATCCGTTCCACATGTACGATGATGGCTTTACCACCTTTAAAGGTAACCTGCTGTTAACCGCTAAAGATTTACGTGGTAACGGTTTGTTGGATTGGCAGGAGGCAACACTGGAGTCGAAAGATTTTGCCTTCCACACCATGGACCTTTCTGCCGATACCGCCGCGCTGAATATTAAAACCACCGGCG
>JBJOOW010000039.1:0-4665 GCA_046051095.1 Bacteroidota bacterium
ATGTACAGGCCTTTAGCAACGGCGCTATACCTGCAACTATACAGGTGCCGGGGCAGCTATGGCTTACCGGTATGGTTAAAGGTACCCTGCACGATGCTGTTACCCATTTAAAACTTAACACTACCGCCGGTAACCTTACCGCCGATGCCAGCCTTAAAATGGCTGCACACGATACCACCTACAGCGCTACCGTTACCACACAGGCGCTAAACCTGGGCTACATACTGCGTAACGATACACTGCTGGGCCCCGTTACCCTGCAGGCTAACGTTAAGGGCAGCAGCTTTACACCGGCCACCATGCGCGATTCGCTGATGGCTACTATACAATCGGCGTGGTTAATGGGGCATACTTATAACAACGTAACTATTGATGCCGTTGCCGATAGTAATACATATGCAGCCGTAGTTAATATAAACGATACCACTATACAGCTTACAGCCAATGCCGCTGCGGGCTTTGTAACCGGTAGCGAGTATATTACCGCTACTGCCAACATTGCCAAAGCCGATTTACAGGGCCTGAAACTTTGGAAAGATGAGCTTACCCTTAGCGGCACTGTACAGGCGCAAAGCAAAGGCCCCATTGCCAACCTTAACGCTACCGCCGGTTTATACAATTTTGTTTTTTATAAGGGTAACGATACTTACCGGTTAGATTCGCTGGTGGCGCGTGCCCAAAGCGATAGCAACAGCGCCGCACTAACCGTAAACAGCGATTTGCTACAAGCTACCTACAACGGCAATGTACAGCTTACCCAACTGGGCACAGTGCTAATGGCGCACGCCAACCGCTACTTTAGTTTTAACGATAGTGCCGTAGCCGTGGTAGATACGCTGTACACCGATACCCTGCAGCAGTTTAGTTTTAAGGCACAGGTGCTGCCGCACCCGCTGCTTACACAGTTATTGGTGCCCGGCCTGCAAAACTTTACCGGTGCAAACCTAACGGCCGATTATAACCGCGCCAACAGCAAAATGGATATAGGGCTTACGGCATCATCGCTGGCGTATGCAGGGGTTAAAGCTACCGATGTAACAGTTAAACTAACTACCAACCCCAAACAGTTAGATTACCGCATTGGCCTTACCGGCCTTACTACCGGCCCCATACACCTTACCGAAACAAGTTTAGATGGTACCATAGCCAACAACAACATTGGCTTTGCCCTGCACATACACGGCAGCGATACGCTGGATAAACTGCGTATTGGCGGCAACCTTAATCAGGATAGTACGCGCAGCTATGTACTGCGCCTGGATAACGAGCGGCTGATAATAGGCAACCAGCCCTGGGCGTTGGCTAACGATAACTACATACGCTTTGGCAACAAGGGGCTGTACTTCAACAATTTTAAGCTTAGTAATAACAGCCAGGCCTTATCAATTGTATCGGCGCAGGCCGAAAACGGCAGCATACAGGCAGCGTTCGATAACTTTGAACTGGGTAGCCTGTCGCAGATAATAGAAGCCGATACACCACTGGTGCGCGGGGTGCTTAACGGCACGGCCGAACTACGCAACCTGAACAGGCAAGCGGCTTTTATTGCCAACCTTACTATTGATAGCGTAGCGGTAATGCAGCAACCGGTTGGCAACCTTACTGTAAAAGCCGATAACCTTACCGCCAATAAGTACACCGCACAGGCTACGCTTACCGGTAATGGTAACAATGTACAGGTAACCGGTGCCTACACCAACACCGCTACCGATAACGCACTTAACTTTAATGTAGCTATCGATAAGTTAAACCTTACAACGGTAGAGCCCTTTACTATGGGCCAGTTGCGCCGTTCATCCGGCTATATAACCGGTGCACTAAAAGTAACCGGTGCAGCCAGCCAACCGGTTATAGCCGGCGATGTGTATTTTAAAGATGCAGCCTTTAATCTTACTTACATTAATAACTACCTGCGCCTTAAAAACGAACACCTGGCTATAGATGGTAAAGGCATTTATTTCCGCTCGTTCACCGTGTTCGATTCGCTGGGCCAGCGTGCCGACCTTACCGGTGCGGTTTATACTACCGATTTTAAACACATGCGGTTTGATGCCGCACTTAAAGCCAACGGCTTTACCGTGCTTAACACCACCATACGCGATAACCCTTTGTTTTTTGGTCGTGTATTGCTTAACGCCGATATTGCTATTAAGGGTAACGAGGCACTGCCCATTGTAACCGCCAGTGTAAAATTATTGCAGGGTACCAACCTTGCCGTGCTTATACCGGGTGGTAAAATAAATACCGACCGTGGCGAAGGCGTGGTAATAATGGAAGACTCGCTGCTGGTAATAGATAACGGTGTAAATGCCGATTCGCTGCTGCCGGGGCAGATAACCGGTATTAAACTTAGCGCCAACGTAGATATTACACCACAAACCACACTTAAGTTAATAGTAGATAAATCATCGGGCGATTCGCTGGTAATACGCGGCGAGGGGCGCGTTAGTTTTTCTATAAACGAAAGCGGCAACCAAAGCATGGTAGGTACTTACTACATCAACAGTGGTTCGTACCGGGCTACGTTTCAAAAGGTGGTTAAGCGCGAGCTGGCCATACAGCCCGGTGGTTACATAACGTGGAACGGCAGCCCTACCGATGCCGATGTAAACATAACAGCCGTATATACCGTAACCACACCCGCCAGCGATTTAATGGGCACTGCACTGGCAGGTGCCAGCACAGCCGAGCGTAACCTGTATGAAAAGCCTTTAACCTTTAATGTGCTTATGACCATGAAAGGAGAATTGCTGAAACCCGAAATTGGTTTCAGGCTGGATATGAGCGAGCAGGACCAGAACGCTTTTGGCGGTGCGGTGTACTCGCGCGTGCAGCAACTTAACAACGACCCCAGCGAGTTGAACAAACAGGTGTTTGCACTGATAGTACTGAAATCGTTTATACCAACCGGTGTGGGCGGCAGCGGCGATGTATATGCTACAGCCGCCACTAACATGGCGCGTAACAGCCTTAACCAGGTACTTACCGATCAGCTAAACCGCCTATCGGGCCAGTATGTTAAGTGGGTAGATTTAACCGTGGGCATAAACAATAACGATGAGTACACACAGCAGGGTGTAAACCAGGGTACACAGTTTAGCGTTGGGTTAAAGAAAAGTTTTTTAAACGACCGCCTTAGCGTGCAGGTAGGCACCAGTGTAAACGTGCAGAACAACGGCGAGGTAAAAGGGCTGGATGTCAACAACCTTACCGGCGATATAGTGGTAGAGTATAAAATAAACCCCGATGGCAGCCTGCGCTTTAAAGCGTTTAGAGAAAACCAGTACGAGGGTTTAATAGATGGCTCGGTATACAAAACCGGTGTGGGCGTGGTTATGTCGCGCGATTATGATACCGAGAAGGAGTTGTTCCGTAAAAAAACAGCCGAAGAGAAAGAAGCCGAAAAAGCCGAAGAGCAACGCCTGAAAGAAGAAGCACAACGTGCCCGCGATGAACGCAAACGCGAACGTGCCGAACGGAAAGAGGAGAGAAGGAAGAAAAAAGAAGCGAAGAAACAGAACAGAGAGACAGGAACATAGAACAAAGAGCCAAGAGCCAGGAACATAGATAAATGCAGAAAGACAAAGAATAATAAAAGCCGGTAGTATAGTTGTAATGTGTAGTGTACTTAATTTTAAAACCTAACGTGAATAAACCAGTAATATATATAACCTGTTTGCTGCTGTTGGCGCTTAGCGCCTGCACCGCTTTAAAGCACGTGCCGCAGGGCGAGCTGCTTTACACCGGTGCTAAAGTACAGGTAATTACTACCGGTAAGGTTAAAGGTAAGGGCAGCGTTAAAAGCAATGCACAAAGTGTTATACAACCGGCCCCCAACAAAACCTACCTGGGCATGCGCCCTGCATTGTGGTTACATTATGTAGTTAAGCCCAAACGCAAAAAAGGTTTTAAGGTTTGGATACGCGATAAGTTTTCGGAAGAGCCCGTGTACCTTAGCCGGGTAGATGTACCACTGGTTGTAAAAGGTATAGATGCCATGTTGTACAACACCGGTTACTTTGATAGCTACAGCCAGTACGAGGTAGTACCTGCCAAAAACGGTAAAACAGCATCGCTTAGTATACGCATACACCTGTACCCGCCGTATACTATCGATTCGGTTTCGTTCCCTGCAGATACCGATGCGCTTAGTCGTATTATTACTTCTACTGCCAATAAAACATTAATAGAACACGGGCAGCAGTACAACCTGGATGTACTGCGTAGCGAACGCGTACGGATAGATGATTACATGAAAGAGCGGGGCTATTATTATTTCAACCCCGATTTTATACAGTTTGTAATGGATACCAACAGCCAGCGCCGCACGGTTAACCTGCGTACAATGGTTAAGCGTACCACACCGCCACGCGCACGTATGGTGTACCGTATAGGGCAAATAAACATACACCCCGGTTACCGTAATGGCGATACCAGCATACTGCAACCGGTTACCATACGCGGTATTAATTATTACAAAGAGTCGGCGTATATAAAACCGCGTACCGTTGTACGCTCTGTATTTTTGCGCCGCGATAGTATATACGACCGCCGCATGCACCAGTCAACACTTGGGCGCTTAAACGGGCTGGGTGTATTTAAATTTATTAATGTAGATATTACCGACCTTGATACTACCTACAACGGGCTGCTGGCGGTAAACAT
>JBJOOW010000040.1:0-5088 GCA_046051095.1 Bacteroidota bacterium
CGCAGGTTCTGTACTTTGTTTACAAACTCGCGGGCGTTGCCTTCGTGGCGCAGGGCATCGGTTATAGTTACATCCAGCGCTACCGTAAGGGCACCTTCGCTGGCTACCAGCCAGCCCGGTATATCTTCGGTTTGTATTTCTACATCGGCCGGTATCAGTTCAAAGGTTTCGCCATCCAGCGCCAGAGTATATTTCTGGTCGCGCTCCAGCTTGCTGATGTCGTCGGTAGTAAAGCCCGCTACAACCTGCTGTATGGCTTTCATTTTATTGCCGGCACGTTTGCCCAGCTCTTTAAAGTTCAGCTTTATCTTCTTTTTAACCACACCGCTGGCATCGCTTATATATTCAATGCCTTTTACGTTCACCTCGCTAAGTATGTAGCTTTCTACTTTGCTTAGCTGTGCCTGCATGTTCTCGTTCAGCACCGGTATCAGTATTTTCGATAAAGGCTGACGCACTTTTATCTTCTCTTTTTTGCGCAGCGATAATACCAATGAGCAGGCACGTTGTGCCAGTTCCATACGCTCTTCCAGGTCCTTATCTATCAGCCCTTCGTTGGCCGTAGTTAAGTAGCTAAGGTGTACGCTCTCCCATTTAAGCGGGGTATTGTTTTTAACCGCAGCGGCGCGTATGTTGCCGGTAAGGTTCTGGTACAGCCACTCGCTGAAAAACGGCGATACCGGTGCCATTAACTGGCCTACTACGTTCAGACATTCGTACAGGGTTTCGTAAGCGGCTTTTTTATCCTCGCTCATTTCGCCTTTCCAAAAGCGGCGGCGGTTAAGGCGTACGTACCAGTTGCTCAGGTCTTCATCTACAAATTTCTCTATAGCACGGGCGGCTTTGGTAGGCTCGTAATCTTCGTACAGCGCGGTAACCTCTTTCACCAGGCTTTGCAGCTTGCTTATTATCCAGCGGTCAAGCTCGGGGCGGTTAGCCACCGGTACTATGTTCTGCTCGTCTATCTGCCAGTTATCTATATTGGCATACAGCGCAAAAAAGCCATAGGTATTATACAACGTACCAAAGTGCGAGCGCATAATCTCCTGCAGGCCGTTCATGTCAAACTTCATGTTCTCCCACGGGTCGCTGTTGCGCATCATATACCAGCGGGTAGCATCGGCGCTGTATTTCTCCAGCGTTTCAAACGGGTCTATTACATTGCCTAAGCGCTTGCTCATTTTGTTGCCGTTTTTATCCAGCAACAAACCATTGCTTACTACATTTTTGTAAGCTACAGAATCGAACAGGGCCACCGCCAATACGTGCAGGGTAAAGAACCAGCCACGGGTCTGGTCTACACCTTCTGCTATATAATCGGCAGGGAATGCGGCCCCCACACCCCCAAAGGGGGCTTCGGCACCGCCCTCTTTAGGCAGAGTAGGCCTATGTGCTAGCTCTTTAAATATTCTGGCAAGTACGTTGTCGGTATCTCCAATAACTTCTTCGTTGGTAAATCTTACAACCTTATAACCTATATTATTCAGATAGCTTTCGCGGGCTTTGTCTAACTGTTGTTGTTCTGGATGGTTGTGATAGCCGCCATCTATTTCAACTATCAGTTTTTTGCCTAGTTGCACAAAATCAACAATTACATCACCAATTATATGTTGTCTTCTGAATTTATAGCCTTCAAGTTTTTTACCGCTTAGTAAAGTCCATAAAGCCTCTTCTGCTGGTGTTGCGTTATCTCTGTTCTGCTTTGCAAAATCCTTTAGCAGCTTATACGAATCCGGGTTAGCAGTTTTCCATCTCAGTGCAGAGGCCTGTTCTGCATCCGGTGTATTTAAGCCCCCTTCGGGGGTTTGGGGGCCGAACGGCCAATGCCACTGAGCATACGGCATAGCGCCGCTATCAAACCATACATCTATAAGGTCGGGTACGCGCTTCATAGGCAATCCCGAATCTGAAACAAGCACAACATCATCTACATAGGGTTTATGTAAATCAAGTTTATCCCAATTGTCGCCAAAAGGGTTGGTTTGCATTACACCCGCAGCAATAGCTTTTTCAATTTCAATTCTCAATTCTTCTACAGAGCCTATACATTTTATTTCCTCTGTATTTAAGCCCCCTTCGGGGGTTTGGGGGCTGGTTCTCCATATTGGCAGTGGAGTGCCCCAATATCTACTTCTGCTCAGGTTCCAGTCTACCAGGTTTTCCAGCCACTGGCCAAAGCGGCCTTCGCCGGTGTGGGCCGGTTTCCAGTTTATGGTTTTGTTCAGCGCTATCAGTTTATCTTTTATAGCTGTGGTGCGTATAAACCAGCTATCCAGCGGGTAGTATATCACCGGTTTATCGGTGCGCCAGCAGTGCGGATAGTTGTGTTCGTACTTCTCTGTTTTAAACAGTTTGTTCTCCAGTTTAAGTTTAAGCACTATCAGGTCGTCGGCGCTCAGGTGGTTTTTAAGGTCGGCTATTATATTGTTTACGCGCAGTATTTCTTTCTGCAACACAAAGTCGTGCTCCAGTTCAGCCTCGGTGTAGTAGGCATCTTTTACATAGCGGCGCTCCAGCGGAAACACCGGGTCGTTCACCTCATCTGTAAACTTGCCTTGCTTATCTACCAGCGTAAGCGAGCCTATACCGTTTTGTTTAGCCACACGGAAGTCGTCGGCACCAAAGCTGGGTGCTATGTGTACTATACCGGTACCATCGGTGGTGGTAACAAAGTCGCCCAGCAACACGCGGAACGCATCGCCATCGGTTGGTTGTGCGTACGGCAGTAGCTGCTCGTAGCGGATGCCTTCCAGTTCGGCACCTTTAAATGATTGAAGAACTACAAAAGGTATTTTCTTATCGCCCTTTTGGTATTCATCAAAATTCAGTGCAGCGTTCTCCTCCGGAAAATACTTGCCGGCAAGGTCTTTTGCCAGTATAAGGTGTACTAACTGATGTGTAAATGCATTGTAAGTTTTTACAAGCACATACTCAATATCTTTACCTACAGCCAAGGCTGTGTTACTTGGTAAAGTCCACGGCGTAGTGGTCCATGCTAAAAAGTACACATCGGCCCCCAAACCCCCAAAGGGGGATTTAGAATCCCATTCCTGGCTGTTGGCTGTTAAGCCTCCTCCTTTGGAGGAGGTTTGGAGGAGGCGGAACTGTGCTATGGCCGTTACATCTTTCACCTCGCGGTAGCAGCCGGGCTGGTTCAGCTCGTGCGAGCTAAGGCCGGTACCGGCAGCCGGCGAGTAAGGCTGTATGGTGTAACCCTCGTACAGCAGGCCTTTATCGTACAGCTTTTTAAGCAGGGCCCACAGGCTTTCTATATACTTGTTATCGTAGGTTACATACGGGTTATCCATATCTACCCAGTAGCCCATTTTGTCGGTAAGGTCGCGCCATATATCGGTAAACTTCATTACGTCCTCGCGGCACAGGCGGTTGTACTCGGCTACGGTAATGGTTTTGCCTATATCGGCTTTGGTAATGCCCAGTTGTTTTTCTACCCCCAGCTCTACCGGCAGGCCGTGTGTATCCCAGCCGGCTTTACGCTCTACGCGGTAGCCCTGCAGCGTTTTAAAACGGCAGAAAAGGTCCTTAATAGTACGGCTCATTACGTGGTGAATACCAGGCTTGCCGTTGGCACTTGGCGGGCCCTCATAAAACACAAAACGTTTATCGTCGGGGCGGCTTTCGATACTCTTTTTAAAAATATCGTTATCGGCCCACCATTTAAGTATTTCCTTTTCTATGGCCGGCATGTTAAGCTGGTCAAATTCGGGATAGCCCTTGCTGTCTTTATTTTTACGGTTCATCTATCAGAAAATAAGTGCGCGAAGATATAAAAATACAGGGGAGTTGCGGTGAGCAACTCCCCTGTATTAAGGCACTAAAAATGAGTTTTGTATATACTTAACGCAGGTTGGTTATTTCTTCAGGGCATCGGTAAGGCAAGGCACAATAATATCGCTGAAAAGTTCCGATTGCGGGTCCTGTAGTTCTTTTAACTGTGCTACGGTAAGCTGTCGGGCTTTTATTTTTTCGAGCGTGCAGCTACAGTAAGCATCGGCATTAAGGCCCGATTCTTTCATTTTTTTGTTGGTACGGGCTGCTTTTACACACGATTCCATAAAGCTTTTATCAAATGCTTCGCCGTAAGTGGTTTTTTCCGAAGCAGGCTCATCGGGTACGTTTATACTCTCGCGGTCGTTTTCTTTGGTTTTATTGGTTTTTAGGTTGTTAAGTATACACTGCATTACATCGGCATAGGCCGGCGAACCTTTTTTACCTGCCTGTGTAAAAATGTCTTTACCCTTTTTACCTAACCCATCCATAAATTGCTTGTAGGTGTAATGTTTGCCAATTACTTCGTACATACACGAGCAGGTGCTGCGGGCATTCATTTTAAGGTCTGTACTCTGGTTCTTTTCCAGTTCTTCGGCACAGGCCTCTACCATATACGATTTGCCGCCAATGCCTTTTCCATCTTTAAAGTAAATACTATCGCTTTCGGTACTGTTAGTTGTTTGCGTAAAGGCTGTAACCGAAAAAAACATTGCCAAACAAATTGGTAGTAATAGTTTCATTGTAGTTGGTTTATTGCGTGCAAGGTGTTTAAAAACATGTATATGTAGAAACCTGATAGGGGCTACTACACAAAAAAACGTTTATAAAACTGCATGGCGTTGCCGTTCATCATTTTTTGTACCAGCTGGGTAGGGGTATAGCCAAACCATAATTCTTCCTGATAGTTGGTTTCTTCCAGATATTCTATCAGGTCTTGCTGCAGTAACGGAAACTTAGCCGACGACTCGTAAGGGTCCATGTGGGTAATGGTGCCGTCAAAATCGGTGCCTATGGCAATTACGTCCCAGCCTTCTTTGGCGCCTATACCTTTTACCAGCTGAAAAGCATTATCCCAAAAAATACGGGTGTATTCTCTGCGCTGTTTAACCGGATCGGTAATACCGGCAGCCTTTTTTATAAGCTCGGTACCACCCAGCATACCGCGGTCCATCATTAGCCCTATCAGCCCGCCCGATTGCTGTATAATGCGGGCCTCTTCGTTCGATACATTAATACTCCACCGCCAGAATTTATGCGTACGCGATTTGGCCATCACATCGTTATCGCTGATAGATG
>JBJOOW010000041.1:0-8022 GCA_046051095.1 Bacteroidota bacterium
ATCGTTATTGGCTTTTACCACACCATCTTTACGGCTCACCATTTTACCAAAATCGAAATTAAGGCCTTTGGTAGTAATGCCGTGCTCTTCAAAAGCCTTTTCGGCATTGTGGTAATGCTCCGATGAATCGAGCAGTGCTTTAGACGGGATACAACCCACATTGGTACAGGTACCACCCAGCACATCGTATTTCTCTATAATAGCTACTTTATTGCCTAACTGGGCACTGCGTATAGCGGCAATGTAACCACCAGGGCCCGAGCCTATTACTACAACATTATACTTACTCATATCTCTTATATTTTGTATTCTGTATTTTAAGTCTCCCCTTTTGTCTCATCCCGCCACTGCGGGAAGGGGAGATTTAGAGGGATTTATATCTCCAGCAATAAATCTACCGGATCGGCACCCAGCAACATTTTGTGCGGGTTCTCCAGAAAATCTTTTACTGCTACCAAAAAGCTAACCGACTCTTTACCATCTATAATACGGTGGTCGTAGCTAAGGGCTACATACATCATCGGGCGTATTACCACCTGTCCATCAATAGCCATTGGGCGGTCCTGCACTTTGTGCATACCCAGTATGGCTGTTTGCGGAGGGTTAATGATAGGTGTAGACATTAACGAGCCAAATACACCACCGTTAGATATGGTAAAAGTACCACCAGTCATTTCATCCATGGTAAGCTGACCATCGCGGCCTTTTATAGCAAGCTCTTTTACTTTCTTTTCTATACCCGCCAGCGATAATGATTCGGCATTGCGGATAACAGGAACTACCAGACCTTTAGGGGTAGATACGGCAATAGAAATATCGGCGTAATCGTGGTATACAATTTCGTTCTCTTCTATCGAAGCATTTACACTTGGGAATTTCTCCAACGCCAGGCAAACTGCTTTGGTGAAAAAGCTCATCATACCCAGGCCCACTTCGTTTTTCTTTTTAAAGGTATCGCCGTATTTCTCGCGTATTTTGTTGATAGCGGTCATGTCTACCTCGTTAAAGGTAGTAAGCATGGCTGTACTGTTTTTGCTGTATACCAAACGCTCGCTGATAGTTTTGCGCAGGCGGCTCATTTTTTCGCGGCGCTCGTTGCGGGTAAAGGCTTCGCGGGTAGGCATGTTTGCCTTATCGCGTACGGCTTTAATTGCATCATCTTTGGTAATGCGGCCTTTTACACCGGTGCCTTTTACATCGGTATTTTTTACACCGCCTTCATCCAGTATTTTTTTAGCTGCCGGCGATGGTGTACCGGTAGCATAACTCTTCTCGTCTTTTTTAGGTTCCTCTTTCTTAGGCTCTTCCTTTTTAGGTTCTGCCTTTTTCTCCTCGGCCTTAGGGGCAGCTTCTTTGGTTGCAGCACCTTCGGGGCGGGCGGCTGTTTCGTCGATGTTGCAGATAAGTGCACCTATCTTCAGGTCATCGCCATCGTTAGCTACCAGTTTAATAATACCGGCTACCGGCGAAGGCAACTCCTGAGAGGCCTTGTCGGTTTCAAACTCGCATAATGGTTGGTCCAACTCAACATAATCGCCATCCTTAACCAGCCAGCGGCTAAGGGTTACCTCCGATATAGATTCGGCTAAGGCAGGAACTTTTACTTCTGTCATTTTGTAGAATTAAATTTTTACGGCCGGGGTTACCCAAACCGGATGCAATATTACCCAAAAACCACATTAAATCAATTGGTTGTTAACCATAGTTGTGTAAAGTGTGGTATTTTGAATAGCAAGCGGCTTTACGGGGGCCAATAAACACCTTTAGTGTGAGCGAATTATTCGTTTTGCGTTAAAATTTTAAAACACCAATAGCACTTGTATCTTCACGCTGTTGTATGATGAAAATTAGAGCAGTAAGCGATACAGGGACGGAGAAAGAGTTTTATCATCTTCCGCACGATTTATACAGGGACGATAGCCAGTGGATAGCACCCCTTGTACAGGACGTGCGTAAGGTTTTCGACCCGCAAAAGAACCCGCATTTTGAGCATGGCGAATGTGCCCGCTGGATACTGACAGATGGCGAAAAAACCATTGGCCGTATTGCTGCCTTTATAAACCACCGTACCGCCGAAACTGAAGAGCAACCTACCGGGGGCTGTGGCTTTTTTGAGTGCATAAACAACCAACAGGCTGCCAATTTATTATTTGATACCGCCAAAGCCTGGCTACAGGAAAGAAAGATGGAGGCCATGGATGGCCCCATAAACTTTGGCGAACGCAATGCATGGTGGGGGCTGCTGGTAGAGGGTTTTACCCCGCCAACCTACCAGATGAACTACAACCCACCTTACTACCAACAGTTGTTTGAGGCCTATGGGTTTAAAGATTATTTTCAGCAGTACAGCTACTCGATAGGTATTAACGATGCCCGCCCCGAACGCTACAAGGCTATTATAGACCGCCTGCGCCAAAACCCCGATTACACGTTCCGCCATATAGAAAAAGATAAGCTGAAACAGTACGCCGAGGACTTTCGCAGTGTATATAACCGCACCTGGAAATTTTTGCCCAACTTTAAAGAAATGAGCAGCGAGCAGGCGCAAAAACTGATATACAGTTTTAAGCCGGTAATGGTAGATTACCTGGCCTGGTTTGCCTACTACAAAAATGAGCCCATTGCCATTTTTATTATGTTGCCCGAGCTAAACGGATGGTTTAAACACGTGCACGGCAACCTTAACCTGTGGGGCATGCTTAAGTTTTTGTGGTATAAAACGTTTGATAAAACCAACCGCAAAATATTCGGTATCATTTTCGGGGTGGTGCCCGAGCACCAGAAAAAAGGTATAGAAGGCGCCATAGTAATGGCCGCCGATGATGTAGTACGCCCTAAAAAACGCTGGGACGAAATAGAACTGGTATGGGTGGGCGACTTTAACGCCCGTATGATTCGCACCTGCGAAATACTGGGCGCCAAAATGGCCAAGCGCCATATTACCTACCGCAAACTGTTTGATGAAACCAAAGAGTTTAAACGCCACCCGGTAATAGAGTAAGGTCTACTGCTTTATCAGTTTAAATACAGCGGCACTACCGCTTGTATTAGTAATATGCATAAAGTACAAACCCGCCGGTATGGTAGTTGTATTAATAGTACTGCTTGTATTGGTAACTACATCGGCTACTACTACCCTGCCCGTTACATCGCAGATGGTTATGCTTACCTGTTGGTTGGCTGTTGGCATTAATACCTGCACATAATTACCAAATGGGTTAGGCAGTACATGTATGCTTTGCATTGTATTAACAGCAACACCCGACACCAGTGAAACCTGCACCGCTTTGCTGTTGGTAGCAACACAGCCATTGCTATCGGTAACTGTTAGCTGTACGGTATAGCTGCCGGTATCGGCGTATTGGTGTACCGGCGATTGCTGAGTGGAAGTTTCTCCGTCGCCTAGTTGCCAGCTGTAATTATCGTATGCACTGTTTACTGCGGTAAATAAAATAGTATTCTCTCCTGTTTGCGTTGCGTTAAATGCAGCCACGGGCAGTGGGTGCACCACCACTGCCGCAACGGCAGTTGCCGAACAGCCATAATCGTCTTTAGCGCTTACGGTATAGTTACCGGTGCTTAATGCTGTAATATGTGTAAGCGTATCGCCGGTGTTCCATTTGTAGTGCAGGTTGGCTGTACCATTTAGCCCAACCATTACACTGCCACATGCCGATGTATCGCTCAAACTTACCTGCGGCAATGCAGCACCGTGCGGGGTAATGTTGGCATCCATCCAGCTTAAGCGGTCGGTCATAAAGTTTTTAATACGCTCTACCGATGCATTATAATCGGTAACACCCAGTTCGGGCCAACGCTCAAAGTTACGGTCTGCGGCCTCGGCCAACAGGCTAAGGGTAGAATCGATAAACGCAAAAAACGAATCGTTGCTAAGTGTGTTCATGCGCAGGGTAGTCCACCGGCACCACAGCTTTTTAAGGTAAACCGTATCGCTGTTCATTTTGCTCCACCAAAACGGAAATGGCCAGCCGGCATGTGTTATCTGCCATACCCAGCCTTGAGTAGTACCATCGGCAAAGGCGCGGTCGTAATCCCACACGGGGCCTATGTGCAGTTTATTACCATCGGTTACTTTCTCTTTATACAAATAGGTACTACGTCCATAGCTATCATAGTTGGCACTAAACTCATTTGCTATCTGAAAATCTATAAACGATTTTTCGGCAGCCATACTACGCCACGTGTGTGGGTCGGCTGTATCGTTCATCAGTGCGTTTTCAAAACTATCTACATAGCTTTTTATGTATGCGTGTTGCTGCGGCGCTATCTCATCCTGCTTTGGGTACACCTCTTTAAACTCTACATTGTAATTATTGGTGGCATGGTTTATAGGCAGGTACTGAGAGCTCCATGCAGGCGGGTCGCCGTTAATATTCATCTCAATAATATAGCCGCCGGTCAATTCATCGCCGGTTGTATCGTCGGGGCTAAGCTTTGCAATATTTAAGCGGTTAGCATCGCGCTTTACTTTTTCGGTAAGATTATACACACCTACATAACCACCATCTACCATTACCTCACAGTAATGTGTACGCGGGGCATAGTTACCCATGCGGCGGGCCATTTCGTACGTAATAGGGTTAGCCATCAGGCTTATATCCAGGTATTCGGCTTTCAGTATCCAGTCGTTCTCGGCAGGCATACCCATAAGGGCAGCATTTACTTTATTCTGCGCACTGTCTATCAAATCAAAATCGTAATTCTTTTTAGGGTACGAAGGGCCCGAGTAACCCTGCAACTCAACCAGTATGTTACCCTTGTAGCTATATACCGTATCGCTTACATAGTTACGGTGGCCGGGGCCGTTATCGGTAATGGTAAAATCTGCTACTACCTTAGGGTCGTTAGGTATACCCTGCCCGTGCGAATTAATTTTTACAATAGGCAGGTTAGACGATGTAAACATAAACGGCTGTGCCGGGTGGTTACCAAACGATAGCCCCCAGCCGTACAGGTAACCCACATCGGCAAATGGATAGGTATCGTGTACAATCAACGTCCAGGTACCATTAGGGTTTTGTCCGTTGTTAAACAGGCCCATATCGCCCATTGGTTTATAGTTGCCCGTAAACGGTGCAGTACCGCCGGCAATACCGGTAGTAGCATCATCGCGCAGACAGGTAGCCGTAAAGTTATCGGCATCGGCACCCACATGGCTAAACAGCAAAACCACGGTACCATCCGGCGATTGAAGTTTCACCTCCATATCATCATCGTAGGTATGGTCCATGTTAAGGCAAATCTGCTCTAACCCATAGCTGGTGTTTATAGTACCAGGCTGACCGCTGACTGTTATGTTAAACGTAACGGTAGAGCCATCATCGGGTATTTGCTGGTTAACCGTAACATACTGGGCACGGGCCGTGGCAGAAAAGAAAAACAACAAAAGTAAAAGGCGTACGCTCATGCAATATCTTGAATGTCAAATTTAGTATTATCTCTTATTTTGGCTGCGTGTCATCGCTGGTTACATACGTAGATGTTATTTTACCCCTGGCCCTACCGCAGGCCTATACCTATGCTGTGCCTGTAGATTTGGTACAGTTTGTAAAGGTAGGCCAGCGTGTAATAGTGCAGTTTGGCAAAAACCGGTTTTACTCGGCCATTGTAAAAGAAATACACCACCGCAAGCCTGCTGTAGAGGCCAAACTGATAGAAACCATTGCCGAAGAAGAGGCGATTGTAACCGATATGCAACTGCGCTTTTGGAAATGGATGAGCAGCTACTACATGTGTACCGAAGGCGAGGTAATGAATGCCGCCCTGCCCAGTGGTTTAAAGCTTAGCAGCGAAACCAGAATACGCTACAACGAAAACTACGAAGGAGATTTTGAAAACCTGAACGATGATGAGTTTTTAATTGTGCAGGCACTACGCGCACAGGGCGAAATAAAAATACCGCAGGTACAGGATTTACTGAAAAAGAAAAACGTGTACCCATTTCTTAAAACATTATTCAACATTGGTATTGCTATATCATCGGAGGAGATTGTAGAGAAGTTTAAACCACGTACCGAAACCTATGTAAAGCTGAATGAGCAATACGAAGACGATGCTGCGCTGGAGAAACTATACGAAGACCTTTCGCGCGCGCCCAAGCAGGTAGAGCTGTTGCTGGCGTTTACACAGCTACACCACAAAGCAAAGTTTATACGTAAAAACGAGTTGCTGGAGCTATCTAAAAGCAGTGCAGCCGTGCTTACAGCATTGGTTAAACGCAATGTGTTTGTTGAGTTTAAAATGGAGGTATCTCGACTGGGCAATATACAAAACGCCAGTGTCGAATCGCCCGAACTGAGTGAAGCGCAGCAAACCGCGCTGGCTGCTATTAACGAACAGTTGCACGATAAAAATGTGGTACTGCTGCACGGGGTAACCGGTAGCGGCAAAACCAATATTTACATAGAGAAGATTAAAGAAGTAATAGCCGAAGGCAAACAGGTACTTTACCTGCTGCCCGAAATTGCCCTTACTGCGCAAATAATAAACCGGCTGCGCAAAATATTTGGCGCAGCCGTAGGCATATACCACAGCAAATTTAACCCCAACGAGCGGGTAGAGATTTGGAATAAGGTACTACGCGGCGAATACAAAATTGTAGTAGGTGCCCGCTCGGCCTTGTTTTTACCTTATCAGCAGTTGGGATTGGTACTGGTAGATGAAGAGCACGACAGCAGCATGAAACAAATGGACCCGGCCCCGCGCTACAACGCGCGCGATGCATCTATTATGCTGGCGGGTATGTTTAACGGCAAGGTAATACTGGGCACGGCTACACCCGCTGCCGAATCGCTCTACAATGCCGAAAGCGGCAAATACGGTTTGGTAAAACTAATGCAGCGCTATGGTGGTATGGAAATGCCCGGCTTTGAAATTGGCAACATAAAAGACGATACGAAGTGGGGGCGCATGCGCGGTAGCTTTACCGAGCTGATGGTAGACCACATAAGCATTGCACTTAAAAATAAAGAGCAGGTTATATTGTTTTTAAACCGGCGCGGGTTTGCCAACTACCAAACCTGCCGCACGTGTAATTACGTGTACAAATGCAAAAACTGCGATGTAAGCCTTACTTACCACAAATTCAGCAACCAGCTTAAATGCCACTACTGTGGCTATTTTGAAAAGGTAGTTACCAAATGCAAAAGCTGTGGTGCTATAGACCTTGATATTGTTGGCTCGGGCACCGAAAAAATTGAAGATGAAATAGCAGAACTATTCCCTACCGCGCGTGTAACACGGTTAGACCTTGACGCTATGAAAACCAAACACGGCCATGCTAAGGTTATTGCCGAGTTTGAAAACCGCGAAGTAGATATACTGGTAGGTACACAAATGGTTAGCAAGGGGCTAGATTTTGACCACGTAAGCCTGGTAGGCATTATTAATGCCGACCAGCTGATTAACTACCCCGGCTTTCGTGCACACGAAAGGGCGTTTCAGTTAATGATGCAGGTATCGGGCCGTGCAGGCCGTAAAAACAAAAAGGGTAAAGTAGTTATACAAACCGCAAACCCTGCGCACCCTGTTATTAATAACGTACTGGCCAGCGAATACAAGCGCATGTATCAAACCGAGATTGCCATGCGCCGTCAGTTTCAGTACCCGCCGTTTGTAAGGTTGATAGATATTACACTAAAGCACAGCAAGGTGCATGTTATAGAACAGGCATCGCTGTTTATGACCAACGAACTGCGCCGCACCGTAGAGGGCAAAGTACTGGGGCCGGGCACTCCGTTTATATCTAAAATAAACAACCTGTATATACGCGAGGTGCTTATTAAAAGCAACCTGGATAGCAGCAAACTTACCCGTGTAAAACAGGCGCTGCAAAATGTAATAGACAAGATGAAAACCATGCCCGACTTTAAAAGCGTAAGCATATCGGTAGATGTAGACCCGTGATGCAGTCGGCAGTCCACAGTTGGAAGTCGGCAATAAATACAAATAAAAGTGATTCATTGGATGATAAAACCTGAGCTGTTATCAGCAACATGTTAT
>JBJOOW010000042.1:0-4214 GCA_046051095.1 Bacteroidota bacterium
CCATTACCGTTGGTGTGAGGGCACTATAATTAACCTGCTAAGCGACCCCAATGTTGGCAGCCTGGTATCTAACTTCCGCGATATACACGATAAAAAAGTAGCCGAAGATGAAATACAATTACTAAACGAAAGCCTTGAACAAAAAGTAAAAGAACGTACAGCACAGCTTGAGGCTGCCAATAAAGAACTGGAGGCATTCTCGTACTCTGTTTCGCACGACTTAAGGGCACCGTTGCGCGCCATAAGTGGCTTTGCCCGAATATTTAATGAAGACCTGGGCGCTACACTCAACAGCGAAGGACAGCGACTATTGGCAGTTATACGTGATAACGCTGAAAAAATGGGCACGCTGATTGATGACCTGTTAACCTTCTCTCGCCTGGGCAGGCAATCGGTTAGATGTATTACGGTAAATATGAATGAGTTAGTACAATCGGCACTGGCTAACATACGCCACACTACAAGTTACAACGCCGAATTTAAGGTAGACAAACTTGACTCTGCTTTTGCCGACCCCGGCCTTGTAACTATTGTTATAAATAACCTTGTTACCAATGCAATTAAATACTCTTCTAAATCAGAAAAACCGGTAATTGAAGTATCTTCGTATATAGTAAAAGGCTTTGTAGTATATAAAATAAGCGACAACGGTGTTGGGTTTGATATGGAATACGTAAACAAATTATTTGGCGTGTTTCAGCGGTTGCATACTAACGATGAATTTGAAGGTACCGGTGTAGGCCTGGCTATAGTACAACGCATAATACATAAACACGGTGGCCAGGTTTGGGCTGATGGAGTAGTTGATAAAGGAGCAAATTTTTATTTTAGCCTGCCATTACCAAAAAACTAATATTTGATAACGATAATAGATAAGAACCCCCTAACCATGGAAAACACCGAAATAGAAATTTTGCTGGTAGAGGATAGCATTCACGATGCAGAAATGACTATCCGCGCTCTAAAAAAGAGTAACATAACCAACAAAATTACCCATGTAAAAGATGGTGCAATGGCCCTTGATTTTTTGTTTGGCAGAAAAGAGTTTGAAAACCGCGATACCAGCAACAAACCAAAAATCATATTACTGGATTTAAAAATGCCAAAAGTAAACGGACTTGAAGTATTAAAAGCAGTAAAAGAAAACGAACTAACTAAAACAATTCCCGTAATAGTACTTACATCATCTAAAGAAGGACCGGATATTGATAAAGCATACGAGCTTGGGGTTAACAGCTACATAGTTAAACCTGTAGACTTTGATGGCTTTATGAAAGCCGTAGGCGATGTAGGACTTTACTGGATGTTACTTAACCAACCACCCACATAATTCATGCATATGAAATTATGAGCGATATAATTAAAATATTACACCTGGAGGATTTTCAATACGACTCGGAACTGGTGGACCGCGAGTTAGAAAAAGCCGGTATTGAATTTAAAAAGGTATTAGTTGATACAGAAGAGCAATACAGAAGTGCCCTGAAAGAGTTTTGCCCCGATGTAATACTCTCCGACCATTCGTTGCCATCCTTCAACTCTATGGAGGCATTGAAAATTGCCCGTAAACATAATCCAGAGGTGCCTTTTATACTGGTTACATCTACCGTATCGGAAGAGTTTGCCGTTACCGTAATGAAAGAGGGGGCCGATGATTATGTACTTAAAGACAGGATGAGACGTTTGCCAGGTGCCGTGGTTAACGTACTTGAAAAACACAAGCTGGATAACGAGAACCGGTTAATGGTCAATAAATCGCTGGCCATTGAAACACTGCTGAAAGAAGCTGAAAGGCTTGCCCACTTTGGCAGTTGGCAAACCGATCTGGAAAAAGGAGTTACTATATGGTCGGAAGAAACATACCGACTATTTGGTTATGAGCCGGAAGAAGTAAAAGCCAGTTCGGAAAACATGCTGCGAAATGTGCACCCTGACGACATAGAAGTAGTAAGGCGCATGATACTTGAAACCAAAGCAGGGCTGCACAATAGTTCCCGTATCGATTTCAGATTGATTGAATCTAACGGCAGATTAAAATACATACGATCGCAAATGGTGGTAAAGCGTAATAGCAATAACCAACCGGTGCTTATTACAGGTTTCAATCAGGATATTACCGAAATAAAACTTGCAGAGCTGGAAATTAAACAGCTTAATGAATCGCTGGAGAAAAAAGTAGAGCAACGCACCGAACAACTTAGCGAGTTAAACCGCGAGCTGGAAACGTTCAGTTATTCCGTATCGCACGATCTGCGCTCTCCGCTTAAAATAATAAACGGCTACGCATCTATACTTACCAAACGCTATAGCGACAAACTGGATGAAGACGGCCAATCGTTATTGCTGGAGCTACGCAAATACAGCCTGCGCATGGCACAGATGATTGACGATGTGTTGCAGTTTTCGCGCACCGGCAGGGTTAATTTATCGGTACGTGATGTAGATATGAATAGCGTAGTTACAGCTGTACTACAGGAACTGGAAGCAGCTTCACCGGGTAGTCAGGCTAATATCACTGTGCACCCGCTACCCGAAGCGCGTTGCGATGCACAGCTTATTAAGCAGGTATGGGTAAATCTGATATCTAATGCCATTAAGTACAGCAGTAAGAAAGAAAATCCAATAATAGAAATAGGTTCGCTAACAACCTCCGAAGGCTTAGTATACTTTGTAAAAGATAATGGCGTAGGCTTTAATATGAGTTATGCTCAAAAATTGTTTGGTGTATTTCAACGGTTACACCGTTTAGATGAGTTTGAGGGAACCGGTGTTGGTTTAGCAATTGTTTATCGCATTATTTCTAAACACGGCGGGCGCATTTGGGCAGAGGCCGAAGAAGATGCCGGTGCTACTTTTTACTTTACCTTAAACAAATAAAAACGGGGGCTAAAGCCCCCGTTTTTTGTTTGTTTATTTTTTACTGAGTTTTACTACCGGTACAATCATTTCTTCTAACGATATGCCGCCGTGCTGAAAGGTGTTCTTATAGAAGTTTACAAAGTGGTTATAGTTGTTAGGGTATACCAGGTATTTATCTTCTTTAGCAAATATGTAAGTAGAGCTAAGGCGCGATTTAGGTAAACCAATCTCCTCGGGCACTTTTACGGCGTATACATCCTTATCATCGTAGTTAAGGTTTTTGCCTGTTTTGTAGCGTATGTTGGTAGTAGTTTCGCGGTCGCCAATGCAGCGCGATGGATCCTGTACACGAACGGTACCGTGGTCGGTAGTTATCAGCAGGTTTACATCCTTATCTGCCAGTTTTTTCAGTGCATTTTGCAATGGCGAGTGGTCGAACCACGATACTGCAATGGAACGGTAAGCGGCCTCATCGCTGGCAAGTTCTTTAAGTACTTCCATCTCGGTACGGGCATGGCTCAGCATATCAACAAAGTTGTATACTATAACAGTAAGCTTGTTATCCAGGTAGTTGGTTATGTTATTCTCCAGCAACTCGCCATCGCGGTGGTTGGTAATTTTTACGTACTTATGTTTAATAGGGTCGCGGAAAGTACGTTTCAAAAAGTCGTCCAGAAAATCTGACTCATGCAGGTTCTTGCCACCTTCCTCGTCGTCGTTCTTCCACATATCGCCAAACTTCTCCTGTATCTTCAGCGGCATCATACCGGCAAACAGGGCGTTACGTGCATACTGCGTTGCTGTAGGTAGTATGGCATAAAACACTTCTTCTTCATCTACCTTAAAGTTTTCCATTACCAGTGGCTGTATTGCTTTCCACTGGTCGTAGCGCAGGTTATCTATCACTACCAAAAAAGTAGGTTTGTTCTCTTTAAGCATTGGCACCAGCTTGTTACGTAGTAACGTGTGGCTCATTATCGGAGCATCATCACCCGGCTCGCTGTTTACCCAGCGCTTGTAGTTTTTAATAACAAACTTATTAAACTCCTTATTAGCCTCTTGTTTCTGGGCATCAAACACCTCTACCATACTGCTGTCGCTTTTATTAAGCTGTATCTCCCAGTAAACAAGTGTTTTGTATAGCTCTACCCACTCGTTAAAGTTAAGCGAGTCCTGCATACGCATAAACAGTTTCTGAAACTCCTGTTGGTACGATGATGTAGTTTTTTCAGAAACCAATGCATCTACATCTATTATCTTTTTAAGTGTAGATAGTATTTGCTGCGGCTTAACCGGTTTAATCAGGTAATCTGCAATTTGCGAACCAATGGCATCTTCCATCAGGTTCTCTTCCT
>JBJOOW010000043.1:0-7807 GCA_046051095.1 Bacteroidota bacterium
ACCAAAATTGGCTACATAGAACTGGCCACCGTGTTTAACGATTTTGAAATGACTAAAGAGTATAAAGTGAAGCTGGATCAAGTGGTTAATGCGCGTAAGGCAATAACCGATAGTCTTGAACTTAACCTGAAAGCGCAAAGCCGCACGTTGGGTGGCGCTAAAGTAAGCAGCGCGGCCGCTGAGGATTTTCAGTATAACCGCGAAATATATATGGAGAAGGCGCGCCAGTATCAGGAAGATAACATGGCGCTTAAACGCCAGTACGATGGCGAAATAAACAAGCAGCTTAACCAGTACATTAAGGAGTATGGCGATAAATACGGCTACCGTTACATATATGGTGCCGAAGGTAGCGGTGTAATTATGTACGCCCGCGAAAGCGATAATTTAAGTAAAGAGGTTACTGCATACATAAACGAAAGATACAAAGGCGGTGCAAAATAAATTATACCTGGCCATACTGTTGTTGTGTTTGTTGTTTGCCGGGTGTGGGCGCAAAACGGCTGGCGTAGCTGCGTATGTACAATATCTCAATAAGCCCGATAATGGGTTGGTACAGCAGAAAGAAATTGATGGGCTGGTATTTAAAGCTCAATTGCTAACACCCGAGTTAATGGCGCTGAATGAAATTAAGAAAACTGAAATAGAAAACGCCGAGTGGCAGCGTGTTTACCCGCAGTATAAAGGTTTAATGTATTATAAAATAACTATAGCCGATGAGCATGGCGGTCACATATACGCTGCATTACACCGCGATGGTTACGATGGAAATGATATTGAAGCACATTTGAATTTTGGCGGACAAAAGGATTTGTTGGTGGTTTCCAATACCGATACTGCTGCCTGTGTGTTGTACAGCCTTAGTAAAACATATGGGTTGGCAAAACAGTTGGATATGGCCGCAGCTTTCGAAAACAAAGCTAAACCCGGCAACGATTATGTGTTGGAATTTAATGCCGGTTTTCTAAACCGGGGGATGCTCAAATTCAGGTTTAAGCGTACCGATATTGATAATATACCTGCATTAACTATATAAAGTTTTGCTATGAAATTACTACGAAAACACACACGAAAAATTGCTGCATTATTGTTGTTGCTTTGTTTAACCGACATAGCCACCACTACTTCGGCCTGGGCGCTAACAGGCGGGCCAAGCCAGCCCGAGGTGCAGTCGTTTGAACCGGTAAACACTACGCAGATGGTAGAGGTATCTACCGGCGATTTTACTTACAACGTGCCATTGCTGGATGTAGGTGGTTATCCGGTAAATATCAGCTACCACTCGGGTATTACTATGGACCAGGAGGCCAGTTGGGTTGGCCTTGGCTGGAACATTAACCCCGGTGTAATAAACCGGCAGATGCGTGGCCTGCCAGATGATTTTAACGGCGACCCTGTAGAGAAAGAATATAATATACGTACCAACTTTACTGTTGGCCTCGATTTAGGTGTAGGGGTATCGTTTGTAGAGTTGCCCATGAGCCTGGGCGCGAACGCTGGTATATATTATAACAACTATAAAGGTGTAGGCTTTAAGGCAGGTACTTCTTTTTCTTTTTCTGTAGCCTGTAGTGGTAACCAAAAAGATGTAAACACATCAGGTCTTGGGGTAAACTTATCGCTGGGTATTCAGTTCGATTCACAAAATGGTATAGGTGTTATGCCTAACGTAGGCTTATCGCTATCATCTACCGAGCAAAATGAAACAAGTAAAGTAACAACATCTGTGGGCTTAAATGTAGGTGCTTCCTACAACTCTCGCGGTGGGCTTTCTGCACTTAGCTATGGCTTGTCTGTAAGTAGTAGTACTACCAGATCTGAGAAGAAGAAAGACGCAGACACAAATAAACCGGAGGAATCTGATTATGAAAAAGTGGGTTCAAGTAGCGGCTCTATATCCCGTAGTTCGTCCATTTCGTTTGCCAGCCAGGCTGTTACCCCTACTATTAACTTTCCTATGCAAAACTTCGGTTTTACTGCCAAAATTATGCTGGGTGGGTTCACGCCTATATACAGTGGCGAGGTAAATATAAGTGCCGATATTACAGGGTATTACAGTCACCAAAAACTGGTTCAAAAGCAGGAAACATTAGGTGCATATGGTTATATGTATATGCACGAGGCTAACACTGCGCCTAAGGCACTGCTAGATTTTAACCGCGAAAAAGACCAGCCATTCCGTAAGCCTAACAAAAAGAAAAACGATGAAGGAACACCGGTAATGGCACTGCCAAGTTACCAGTACGATTTGTTAGGTGTAAACGGCCAGGGTATTGGTGGCCAATACCGTTCTATGCGTTCCGATATAGGTTTTGTTTACGATCATGAGGTTAGTTCATGGAGTGGCTCGGGCAACCTGGGGCTGGATATAGCCTTCGGCGCTTATGCTTCTATTGGCCCGGATGTTAATGCAAGCTTATCAAACACTACAACCAGTTACTGGAAGGGTGGCAACGAGCTTTTTGACGATTTGCGTTTTTACGGTAACGACAATACACTGTTTGAGCCCGCAGCATTTATAAACATTGGCGAGAAAACAATAAACGATCAAAGTTATTACGACGCTATTGGCGATATTGACCCAATACGGGTAGATATAGGGGGCTGGCCATTTCAGCGTACAGCACGTAAGCATTTTACCAAATACCGCAGTGGACAAAACAAAGGTGGCGCTGCTTTTAACACGTTTAAAAACCCCACCCGTGCAAAACGTAACCAGGTAATGAGTTACGTAACGGCTGGCGAAGCAGATATACAGCTACAATCAAATACAGAATCGGTAACGCTTGATAAAAAAATAAAAGATTACAGAGAGAACGAATACAATGTTGACCTGTGTGGTAATGCACTAAGCTATGATACTATTGGCCGTGTCAACCAAAGCCACGGTCGTCGTTCTCATCTTACCGAGGTAACAGTTTTGGCTGCCGATGGCAAGCGATATGTGTACGGTATACCTGCTTATAACCGCAAACAGCGTGATGTAACATTCAATGTAAACGATACGCTGGGTAACGAAAGCACCGGCATGGTAAGTTATAACGCCGGAGTTGATAACACAAAGGAAAATAGCCAAGGCCTCGATCATTTCTTTTCGGCCGAAACAATGCCTGATTTTGCCCACTCATATTTGCTTACAGCTATTTTATCGCCCGACTATGTTGACCTTACAGGCAATGGTATAAGTGATGATGATATTGGTGATGGTGTACAGATTAACTATTCGCGCATATATGGAGTAGGCGAAGCTAAAGGTACTTATAAATGGCGCATGCCTTATGCTAAAAATGGTTCGGTTGCCAATTATCAGCCGGGGTTTCATACCGACAAAAAAGATGATAAAGGGAATTACACCTATGGCGAAAAGGAAGTTTGGTATATGCACTCTATAGTGTCTAAAACCATGGTTGCCCTTTTCCATTTAAGCGATCGCGAAGACGGATTGGGTGTGAATAATGAAAATGGTGGACGTAATACTAGTGCTACACTTAAAAAGCTTGATAAAATAGACCTGTTTTCAAAATCAGATCTATTTACATCTGGATCTAACGCTGTGCCAATTAAAACTGTGCACTTTGAATACTCGTACCGTTTATGTGGCAATGTAGAAAATAACTCTGAACAAGCCGTAGATGTAAACGGGGGTGACCCAGCTGTAACCGGCCTGCCAAACGTTAACGCAAACAAAGGTAAGTTAACACTGGAACGCATGTATTTTACTTATCAGCGTAACACTACCGGTAAACTTAATCCTTATGTTTTTCATTATAACAACAGCAATCCTAACTACGATTTTAAAAAATATGACCGTTGGGGTAATTACAAGGATAATACACTTGTTACGCCGGCACTGGCAGCTAACGAGGTAGATTTTCCATATACTATACAAGACCCTAAAACAAACGACTTTGCCAAGGCATGGAGTATGAGTAGTATTGATTTACCTACAGGCGGTACAATCAATATAGATTACGAAGCCGATGACTATGCATACGTACAGGATAAGCGTGCGCAGCAAATGGTACAACTGGATGGTATTGGTAATACTGATAATTATAATAACAAAACAGACGTACTATATGCCGGTAACCTGGCTGATGCTTATAGCCAGGCCGACCACAACAGATATATGTTCTTTAAGGCCCAAAACTCTGTATTAACTAAAGACGATGTATACAAACAGTATATAGATGGTATTGAGAAGGAATATGTGTTTTACCGCTGCGCAGTAAAAATGTACAGCGATGATGCTCCTGGCAAAGCAGAGTATATACCTGGCTATGCAAAAATTGAAGACTGGGGCGCTTGTCCAGATCATACACACTTTTGGATTAAGCTAAAAGGCGAACCGGTAGCAAACAGTGGTAACGAAGTTGCCAACCCTATATTCAAATCGGCACTACAACTTATGCGTATGAGCTTGGCTAAGCTGGCATACCCCGGCTCAGAGAACGACCCTACCGATTTTGTAAGTGTAATTAAATCGTTGGTTGCTCCTATTTTCGATCTGCAGAACATGTTCATGGGTTTTACACCTTCGGCCATGTCGAGGCTGTGGTGTCGTAAAGTAGTATTGAACCGTTCGTGGTTAAGGCTTAACAATCCTATTTATAAAAAATATGGTGGTGGGGCACGTGTAAAATCGGTAACCATTAGCGATAACTGGGCAGGTATGGTTAGCAATACCGAACCCGGCGCAGTATACGGCCAGGTATACGATTACACTAAGCCATTATACGAAGGTGGTCCGCTGATAAGCTCGGGTGTGGCAGAGTGGGAGCCAGCCAACGGTGGCGATGAAATATGTTTCAGATTACCGCTGCAGTTTAAAGAACGTACCAAACTGGCGCCGCATAACCAGTTTTATATCGAGAAGCCAATAGGCGAAACCTTCTTCCCATCGGCCAACGTTGTGTATAGTCAGGTAAAAGTACAAAGCTATGGTAGCGCCAGCCTTCCGCAAAATCAAGGTACAGGCTATACTTTACATACGTACTATACCGCCAAAGATTTTCCTCTTTCAACCGATTATACTCCTCTCGATCCTCATCCGGATATGACACCGTCTATATTCCAGATTTTTTCGTTGCCTAAACTGGAACACTTCACAGGCTCGCAAGGGTTTCAGGTAGAGATGAACGACATGCACGGTAAGCCACGCAGCGAAGAGGTGTATAATAATGCCGGCGAGGTAGTATCTAAAACTATTTACAACTATGTAGTTGATAACCCCACAGCGCAAAAGCTACACCTTAAAAACGAGGTAACGGTATTAATGCCCGATGGCACCATACAGTACGATAAACCTGTTGGTAAGAGTGTGGAGTTAATGACAGATTTCAGGCACCAGTCTACCAACCTGGGTTCGGCCGGGGCGCTTATTACTATTGATATAAGTTCTATAATACCACCACCTATACCGCTTCCTATACCTACTGTATTTCCAACAATATCGTACGAAAATACCCAGTTCCGCTCAGTAGCTACCACCAAAATAGTGCGCCGCTTTGGTATACTTGAAAGTACCACGGCACAACAATATGGTAGCACAGTTACTACCCGTAACATGGTATACGACTCAGAGACAGGAGAAGTGTTGCTAACCAGAACTAAAAATGAATTTGAGGATGATATTTATAACTATACAGCCCCAGCCCACCTGGCATATGATGGTATGGGACCTGCCTATAAAAATGTGGGAGCCGTATTTAATAACGTTTGGTTTGTTAACGGGCATATAAATCCACCGGCTTTAGAAAGTAATTTTACCGAAGGTGATGAGGTGTTGGTTTACCGTAACGTAAACCATACCGGCGAAAAACTTTGGGTAATTAACCCGCATCATACGGATGCTTCGCAGGCTGTACAAAAGATTTTTGTTGACCGTAATGGCAATCCATATTCCGAAGCACATCCTAATGTTGCCAAAATCATACGTTCGGGTAGGCGTAACCAGGCTACTACCCCTATAGCATCGGTTACAAGTATGAAAACCCCGATACACTTTAGTAATCCTGCCGACCCTACACACTCTAGTTTCCTTGATCCGGTTGTTGCAGATGATATAGTAAATACATCGGCCACCGAGTTTAAAGATAATTGGAAAATACGCTGCGATAAAGTTACTACCCTTGAGTGCGACCACTGCAATCGCCCTTCATGCGATTGTATGTATAACCTGCTTAAAACAATTGCCGATAATAACTGGTGGGATAAACGCCCGGAGGATAGCATATTTATTAATAGTTGCTGTCTCGACTCGTGTTTTTATAACAACGGTACATACTCCAACGCTAACTGCGATGGCTGTAAACGTCATTTCTACTCGCTTAAACCGGCACCGCTGCCAGGTGGTTATACAATGGCCGATGGTTACGAGGCAATGGTTGGTCGCTGCCGACTTAAAGTGTATTTCTATACTCCACCGGGCAGTGTGTACCGTTTTAACCAACCTGTAGATAAGCTAACCGTGCCACCACCCGCCGATATTACTTTTAATGATACTACCTGTACCAATGTATGTAACGAATACGAAACAACCGGTAAGTATCCACTACGCGGTAAACGGTTGGGTTCTTTCTCGCGTAGCTTTTATGCCGAGCTTATTTGCGACCCTGTATGTAAACCTGTATGTGTAGACCTTAACGATGGGCAGCAGATTAACCCGTACAAATTTGGCTTGCTGGGTAACTGGCGCCCCGAAAAACAATGGGTATACCGCGATATGCGCACACCGGGTAGTATCAACACCAGTGGCACCACCAACATACGCACCGATGGTGTGTTTAATGACTATAAGCATTTTTGGGTATACGATAATAGTGCAGGCCGTTTTGTACGCGACCCAAGTTTGCAAAACAAGTACATAGACGCTACCACTATTACCAAATACAACTTTAAAGGGGCAGAAATTGAAAATAGAGATGCTGCAGGTATATACTCGGCTGCTCTGTTCGGTTACCTGGAAACACAGGCGGTTGCAGTTGCAAAAAATGCACGTTATAAAGACATAGCCTCCGATGGGTTTGAAGATTACGTTTTCAAAACCGACTGTAATTTACCTTGCCGTGTCGATCATTTCAATTTTAGAGAAAATCTTGATAATGGTTGTTTATCGCACTGTGCCGAAATTGACGAAACAGAAGCACATACCGGCAACCGTAGTATTAGGGTGCTTTCAACAGGTGCTGGGTTAGTTAGTATGGTACGCGACCTGAAAGTAGATACAGACGATCCGGAGCTTTCAATAGATAACACAAACGGCACCTATAAGCTAACGCAGCATGGATGCTTACCTAAGTTCTCGCCCGATGCAGGAAAGTATTTTGTATCGGCCTGGGCAAAAGAAGTGCCTAACTGTAATACACTGCAATATACCAATGCTAAAATACGCATCACATATACCGGCTCATCGCAGGTAGATGAGCTTACGCCAACCGGTAATGTAATAGAGGGCTGGCAGCGCATAGAGGGGGTAGTTAACATACCAACCAGTGCTACACAAATAAAAGTAGAGTTGCTGGCAGGTACCGGTGTGTCGGTTAACTACGATGATATACGTATACAGCCTTTTAATAGTAGCATGAAAACCTATGTGTATGATGACCGGTCAATGAAGCTATATGCAGAACTGGATGAAAACAACTTTGCTACCTTCTACGAGTATAGCGATGATGGTACTCTTATACGCATTAAAAAGGAAACGGAAAGAGGTATAATGACCATTCAGGAGTCGAGATCAACATTAAAGAAAAATTAACATAGGAAGCAGTTGCCTTTATTGGGCGGTTGCGAAAAGTTAATATAT
>JBJOOW010000044.1:0-5303 GCA_046051095.1 Bacteroidota bacterium
AAAGCTACCCTGAGGTATCATTTCGTTAAACGCGGCAGATACGGCATGGTTAAGGTATGCCGATTTAATAAACCGGTTATTTACAAAAATAAACTGCTCGCCGCGGGTCTTCTTGCTAAACTCTGGTTTGCCTACAAAGCCATATACATGCAGGGCATAGCTTTTCTCCTCTACCGGTACAATCTTTTGTGCATAGTTATCGCCAAACAGGGCTATAATACGTTGTTTAAGGTTGCCACTTTTAAGGTGGTACACCTCGTTATCGTTATTAAACAACTGAAAGCCTATTTTGGGGTGGGCCAGCGCAATGCGCTGAAACTCCTCAATAATGTTCTTCAACTCAACAGCGTCGCTTTTTAAAAAGTTGCGACGGGCGGGAACGTTAAAAAACAGGTTCTTCATGGCAATCGAAGTTCCCTCCGGGGTCTGGCAGGGTTCCTGTTTCAACACCTTCATACCTTCTATTTCTATACAGGTGCCCAATTGCTCGCCGGTTTGGCGGCTTTTTAGCTCTACCTGTGCAATAGCAGCAATACTGGCCAGTGCCTCGCCCCTAAAGCCCATAGTGCGGATATTAAACAGGTCGTCGGCCGTGCGTATTTTAGAGGTGGCATGCTTTTCAAAACACATACGGGCATCGGTATCGCTCATACCGCAGCCATTATCAATTACCTGTACCAGGCTTTTACCAGCCTGTTTTACAATCAGTTTTATATTGGTAGCGCCCGCATCTATCGAGTTCTCCAGCAGCTCTTTAACCGCACTGGCCGGGCGCTGTATAACCTCGCCGGCAGCTATTTGGTTAGCTATGTTATCGGGCAATAAACGAATAATATCCATGCGGTTGCAAACTTAATTATTTGGCCGTGCCGTACAGGTTAATAGTTACGAAAAAATACCCTATACACAGGCCTGCCAGCCGGTGGGTCTGCACAAATTATGCCGTTTGAGTACCGCCAATAACCCTGTTTGCCGTGCTGCCCAACCAATAAGGCAATCAACATATACCCCTTTTGCAATTCCGGCTTTTTATTTTGTGCCGATAATTATATTTGCCCAAAGTAATAAACCTATACCCATGTGGCGGCCCGGCTGCTGTGGGGTATATAAAAACAAATAATAGCGATGAAATTTATAGTTTCTACTACCACCCTGTTAAAGAGCCTGCAAACCATTAGCGGTGTTATCAATACCAGTTCGGTACTGCCTATACTGGAAGACTTTTTGTTTGAGATTAAAGGCGGTAAAATGACTGTGTTTGCCACCGACCTGGAAACCAGCATGAGCACCGAGCTGAAGGTAGAAGCCAAAGATAATGGCCGTATAGCCATACCAGCCCGTATATTGCTGGATACGCTTAAAACCCTGCCCGAGCAGCCACTTACTTTTAAAGTAGATGACAAAACCTTTGGTGTAGAAATAACCAGCGAAACCGGTCGTTACAAACTAAGTGGCGAAAACGCAGATGATTTTCCTAAAATACCACAGCCTGAGGCCGTAACCGAAATAAACATACCGGCTCCGGCACTTAGCAATGCTATATCTAAAACCCTGTTTGCTGTAAGTAGCGACGACCTGCGCCCGGCTATGACGGGTGTACTTTTCCAGGTATCGCCCGATGGTATGACCTTCGTATCTACCGATGCGCACAAACTGGTTAAGCTTACCCGCAGCGATGTTAAAACAAGCAAAGCTGCTCAGTTTATAGTACCTAAAAAAGCCCTTAGTCTTTTAAAGGCAGCCCTACCAGGCGGCGACTCAGGCGTTAACGTATCGTACAACAAATCGAACGCTTTCTTTACGTTTGAGAACACCAAACTGATATGCCGTTTGATTGATGCCAACTACCCCGACTACAACGCGGTAATACCACAAAACAACCCAAACACCTTATTTATTAACCGTATGGAGTTGCAGAACGCTATGCGTCGTATCTCTATATACAGTAACAAAACAACCTACCAGGTAGTACTTACCATTACCGGTAGCGAGTTGAAAATATCTGCTCAGGATTTGGACTTCAGCAACGAGGCTACTGAGCGCTTAACCTGTAACTACGAAGGCAACGATATAGAAATTGGTTTCAACGCCCGTTTCCTGATAGAGATGCTGGGTGTACTGGATAGCGGCGAAATAGAGATAGAGCTTAGCACACCAACCCGCGCCGGTGTATTGCGCCCTACCGAGAAAAACGAAAACGAAGATTTATTAATGCTGGTAATGCCGGTAATGATAAACAGCTAGTACCCCTAAATCCCCTAAAGGGGACTTAATTCAAACAGCCCTGAAGATGCCTTCAGGGCTGTTTGCTTTTTGTATTGGCTGTTAAGTCCCCTTTAGGGGATTTAGGGGTAGTATTTTTTTTATTTTGCAGTTATGATAAAGCAACTGGCTGTTGTAATAGTAGTATTTGTAAGTGCGCAGGTGGCCTTGGCTCAGTCCACGGCTACCAGTGTAACCACAGAGTTTATTAAGCAGGGTAAATGGCAGCAGGCCAGCCATTATATAGATTCGGTAATACGCCGCAACCCTAAAGATGTAGATGCCCTGATGATGAAGGGTAATGTGATACTAAACTATGCGCTGGATACTACCCCACCCATGCAGTTTATTACCGAAGATGATGCTTCGATATTTACCGCTAGTGTAAAAGATAAACCCAAGCTGCTGGCCACTAAAACGGTATATGCTGTAGAGCGTATCTGGCGTAAGTGCCTTTTGCTCGATTCTACCCGTGCGGATATAAGCAAGGGTCTGTGTACCATATATGCTATGGCATTAATGCGCGACTCGCTGCAGAAAGAAATATTGCGCCTGATGAAAATAGAGAAAGATGATGGTGAACAGGCTTTCCGCATGTGCGAGTATGCCCGTAAGTTTAAGGAGCGTAACCGGTTTGATGAAGCCATGCAGGTTTATCAGTTTATAGCCAAACAGTACCCGGCGCTGGCAGGCGTGCGCTGCGATATTGCATCCGAGTATTTTTATACCGGCCACATGAACGAGGCGCTGGCCTGGCTCGACTCTACCTACAATTTTAAAACAGTGGACGAAACTTCGTTTTTAAACGGTGCCTTTACCTACAGCCTGCTGGGGTATTTCGACGATGCCCAGAATGTGTTGAACACTTACTCGCGCATCTATCAGCGTAAGATGGATGTGTTTTATTACGGCCTGCGCCTGTTTGCCGATACATCGGCTAAGTACGCCGAAACACTGCGGGGCTTTTGCGCCGCAACCGATAGTAACACCTATTACAGCGAATACTATACTGCGCAAAAACTAATAGCCATTGCCGACTCGTTTACATTAGATACCTATAAGGCATTAATAGCTGACAAAACCATACCCGATTTTTATAAGCCGCTGATACACCAGCGGGCCCTGCGCCAGCTTTCCGAAAACAGTTGCGACCCTTACTTGCAATATGGGGTGCTCCTTTCATCTACCAATAACTATAAGGCGGCTACACAATTTTTAGAAGATGCTGAGCAATGCCGCAAAGAAGGAGTGGAGCTACAGTACTGGATGATGCACTATGCCTACAGCCTGTATATGGTGGGCGAAAAAGAAAAAGCGCTCGACTATTTTAAGCCCTTAAAGCAATCCTCTAACCACGTAATAGCCGATGTGGCCCAATACTTTAGTGGGGTAATATTAAAGGCACAGGGTAAGGTAGATGAAACGTATAAACTATTTGCAGGGCTTACCATGTCGCAAAACCCAACTAAATATGCAACCCTGGCCAAGTGGCAGTTAAACAATAAGTAGCCGGCTATTTAGCTTCTGGTGTGGTTTCCTCGTCGTCTATTTCTGTTACCCCGCCGGTCATTACAAACTTCATAACATCGCCGGCGCCTACATCATTAATAGGTTGTACCTGGTCGGTATTAACTATAAATAGTGTGCCCGATAGGTTGTAGCTCCAGGGGGCATATACTGCAACCTTGTCTTTAATATTCATTTCGCTCAGGTCGTTTTGGGTAATAAAGCCCATACGAAACACCCCCGAGTTTTTGCCTATCTCAAACATTACAGGCTTATCAAACTTCTTCTTTTTGCTAATAAAAGCGCCGAAAAAGTCTTTAACCGATGAGTAGATATCTTTCACCACCGGCACCCTTTCCATCAACTCATCTAGTATATGTAATAGCGGTTGGAAGAACACCAGCGAGCCTACAAAGCCAATAAAGGCTATTATAAAGAACATGGCTATAATGCCAATGCCCGGATAGTAAAAATGGAAGATAAACCTGAACAGCTTCTCTATGGTGGAGTCTAACAGGTTGAAAATGTAAAACACAGCATATATAGAAAGGAACATGGGGGCTATAAGCAGTAACCCCTGAAGGAAGTAGGATACTATTTTGCCAAAACCCGATTTGAACCAGGCGCGTGTGTTAGGCATAAAATTGTTTTGCGCGGCAAAAGTAAAAAGTTAAAATGCCTTTTAGCCTGTACAGCCCCTTTTTTCCTGTTTATTTAATGAAAACCACCGATATTTCTATAATTCAAGCCTATTCCTATATTTGCCGACCTTTTAAAACCCGTTTAACAACTTAATCAACATAACTCGATGGAAAATCTGATTTACATTCTACCCGTGTTTGGGATAATAGCCCTTGTATACATGGCGTTCTTATCCAGCTGGGTAACCAAGCAGGATGCCGGCGACGCTAAAATGAGCGGCATTGCAAATAACATAGCCGAAGGCGCTATGGCTTTCTTAAAAGCAGAGTACCGCATTCTGGCAATATATGTAGTTATAGCTGGTGTGGCCCTGGGTGCTCTTTCGCAAGTGCCAAAGGTTGCTGTTCACTCGCACATACTGGTGGTAGCCTCTTTTGTAGTTGGCTGCTTCTTCTCGGCACTGGCCGGTTTTTTAGGTATGCGTATAGCTACCAAAGCCAACGTACGCACTACACAGGCTGCTAAAACCTCTTTAGCAAAAGCGCTTAAAGTATCGTTTGGTGGTGGTACGGTAATGGGTTTAGGTGTTGCCGGTTTGGCAGTGCTGGGCCTTAGCGTACTGTTTGTGGTTTTCTATAACATGTTTATGACAGGCGGCACGTACGACTACAACGAAATGACCCGTGTACTTGAAGTACTAACAGGCTTCTCGTTTGGTGCCGAGTCTATAGCATTGTTTGCCCGCGTAGGTGGTGGTATATACACTAAAGCTGCCGACGTAGGTGCCGACCTTGTAGGTAAAGTTGAAGCAGGTATTCCAGAAGACGACCCACGTAACCCAGCTACCATTGCCGATAATGTTGGAGATAACGTAGGCGATGTTGCTGGTATGG
>JBJOOW010000045.1:0-7048 GCA_046051095.1 Bacteroidota bacterium
GTATCGGCGTTAGGATTGCTAAAGTGTACGGGCGGCTCCATTAAATATACAACATCTGCGCCGGCAAAAACCTTTGTAAGAAAATCAGAATCTATCAACGAGCCGATTGCAGCCGTTGCACCTGATTGTTCAATCTCTTTTGTTCTGGCCGCTTTGCTGCTTATAACAGTAACTGTATGTCCTTTTGCTATTAATTGTTTTGCAAGTGGTTTGCTGATATTGCCAAGCGAACCTGTTAATACTATTTTCATATCTCTGCTTTTTTGTTGTTGCAAACATGGGTAGTACTATAATGGCTGCTGTAACAAAATCTGGCAAGGTTGTAACAAAAAATGCCTTTCAATACCGGGCTAACTATAAATAAAAAGCACTGTTTGTTTGCTTATAGCAAACAAACAGTGCTTTAATACTATAATGCAACCTCCGGTTAGTATAATTGTATTATGTGCATATATATGAGCCAGCAGTTAATCAATACGGCTTAATTACCTGGCCGGTATTGGCCCCGAAAATGCTTTTACGGAAACCATATTCCAATTGCTGCATGGTTACAGGTATATCTCCGGGAAAGTAAGGGAAATATTGTGGCGAGCTTTCTATAACCGTTGGGCTTACAGCATTAATGCGTATGCCTTTATCCAGTTCTATGGCAGCAGCCCTTACAAAACCCTCTACGGCGGCATTGGCGGCCGAAGCATTGGCAAAATTCTTTTGTGGGTCGTGGCTTAATGCACCTGTAATAAGGGTAAACGAACCTTTAGGATTAATGTAGTGCTGACCAATCAGTACCAGGTTTATCTGCCCCATCATTTTACCCTCTACTCCCTGCCTGAATTCCTTATCTGTTAGTTTACTCCACGGGCCTACAAAGGTGGGGCCGGCAGTGCAAATTAATGCATCGAATGCACCTACCGTTTTGTACATGCTTTCGATAGATAAAGTAGATGTGATGTCTACCTTTACATCAGGGCTGCTTCTATCTGCCCGTACTATTTCATGTTCTTTTTCAAATGCCTGGCTTAAGTAGCTACCCATGGTGCCCGATGCACCTACAATAATAATTTTCATAATTATATTTTTATTTAATATGTTTAATTGAATCTTTCATCCGATAGTTCTTTATTAATCATCATACCGGTTGTAGTACCGGCAGCCACAGCATTGGCCACTGTACGCATGCGCGAAACATTATCACCGCAGGCAAATACACCTGGTATGCTCGTTTTATTAGCAGCATCGGTTTTTATATAGCCATCGTTGGTTAATTCGCAGCCTAATTGCAGGTGTAGGTTAGAGTGTAATTTAAAAGGCAGCCGTGCATATAAGGCCGTAATTGGCTTCGTATATCCGTTACCTAACACTATATGGCTTATTATGCCATTACTATGTTGCAGGCTTTCAACTACAGCTTCGCAAACCTGTATGTTATGTTCATATAGTTGCTGCAACTGATGTGGTGTAAGTGTTGCTTTACTATTGGTGTAAATGGTTAGGTGGTTAGTCCAGTTAGCAATAAGGGTGGCAAAATCATACGCACTATCGCCATTACCCAATATACCGGTTTGTACACCGCGCACTTCGTAGCCATGGCAGTAAGGGCAATGCAATACGCTTATACCCCAGCTTTCGCTAAAACCCGGTATATCGGGCATTATGTCGGTAATGCCTGTGGCTAAAACCACCTTATTCGATGTGTAATTTTTCCCATCATCGGTAGTAATACAAAACAGCCCGTCTGGCTTTTGTGTGGCAGCAGTAGCTGTAGCCTGTTTAAATACTACGGTAGTGTATTGGGCAACCTGCTGGCGGGCAATTGCAGTTATCTGCCCGGGTGTTTTTCCATCGTTGGTTAAAAAGTTGTGCGAGTAAGGGGTTTGTCTGTTGGCAGGCAACCCGTTATCTATAACAAGCACCCGGCGTAGTGCGCGCCCCAGCGCCATGGCAGCAGCCAGTCCGGCATAGCTGCCACCAATAATCACCACATCGTATTTAGCTGTTTGTATCATGGTGTTTAATTTTCTCAATCTGTTTAATAATTAAATTAAGCGCAGGCATACCTGCAAAAAGTAACCATGGTACCAATACGGCTGTTAGTAAAAAGGTGCGTATTAATAACGGCATTGCCGAAAGCCAACTGCCGAATAAAAAAAGCAACAGTGTAATAGATGGATAAATTACAACCCATGTTTTAAAGGCTGCTATAAGTTTTGGTTTCATAAAGTATGCATTGTTTAATTAATAGTTTTACGCATATAGCTGTATGCTATAGCAATATGGCCTAAGCTGTATTGCAGGTGCAAAGGTGGGGCCTGGGCAGCAGGCATAGTAGCACAATTGCCCGGTTTAATGGTACTTATCTAAAGTTCTTTCTAAACGCCTCGGGTGTGTGGCTGGTGTGCTTTTTAAAAAAGCGCACAAAGTACGATACATCGTTAAAGCCTATTGCGGCTGCTATATCTTTTACCTGTAATGGTGTGGCAAGCAGGTAGCGTTTACTTTCAAGTATTAGTTGTTCATTTATTAGCTGCGATACTGTTTTGCCTACGGCCTGCGTGGTAATGGCATTTAATTGATAGGGCGATAAATTAAGCAGCTGAGCATAGCCTGTAACTGTTTTAACTGTGGCACAGTTTTTTTCAAGCAACAACATCAATTCATCAAACTGCTGTTGGTGGTAGTTGCTTTCTACTACCTTATTATCTTTTGTACTGCTTTGGCGCATGTACTCTATAAAAAAAAGGTTTAGGTATGCTTTAATAGCATCTACATAGTTGGCATGTGCATTACTAAACTCAGTATGTATAGCAGCCAGCAAACTGTGCAACTGCATGTATTGGCCGGCAGCCACCTTACAGTAATTTTTTACTACAGCCTTTTTAAAGCGGACGCTAACTATACTATTATCGGGTTGGTAAAATGCCGGGTCAAACTCAACTATAAAGCCGGTACTGTTTTTACTTAGCTGTAGCTGGTGTACCTGCCCCGGGCGTAGTATAAATAAAGCGTTGTTATGTATTTTGTACGGTGTAAAATCTATTTCGTGTATACCTGTACCTTTTTCAATAGCCAGTATTAAATAAAAGTTGTGCTTGTGCAGTTTGTGTAACAGTTCTTCGCCCTTTGTAATCTGCATAAGATTACGAATACTAAACCCGCCGTTATTGCTCTGCCGGGCATGTTGTGCCGATAATTGCCGGATGGGGATATTCTTCACTTAGGGTGTATGGTTAGCTGCAGCCAAAGGTAACTTATTACAGTTTATGCAAAACACAGCCCTGGGCAAAGCAAATTACGGAGTTGCATAAACGGGTGTGTTGCCTTTACAAAACCTTACTGCTACCCACCTGCCTCCATACCATACCGTATAGCCGCCTGTAGCACATCTGTATTAATATCTTTCAAGGCTTTAAACCGTATGCAATAACCTGTAACCTTTGCCTTGCCTATGGTTTCGCCGTAGGTTTTGGCCAGGTAGGTTTTATCGCTAAGGCCCATTATGTAAACCGATATGCCACTGGTATTAGCACTTAATCCTATCCTGAAAAACTCTTTGGTTTTTCCGTCGGCGTAGGTAATAGTGTAGGCCCCGTAGCCTATAGTAGGGTTGCTTACCACCTTGCCGCTTTCATCAAGCCCATCAAAGTACCAAAGCTTACAGCCGGGCCACAGGCTAAGCACTAACCCATGCAGTTGCTGCATATCGGCTCGCTTCGCGGCTGGCTGGGTAGCCAGGTAGCTTTCTATTTGTGCGGGTATGTCCATATGTTACAAACCCTAATATACTGTTATTGATGGCAACATACATAAGCATTAGTGTGTTGCTTTTTAATTAAATACTAACCTCTGCTATTTATTTTTAAGTAAATTTACTTGTAGCATTCCGTTTTTTTAACCCACGCCCCACACTAAAAATGGAACTCGAACTTCGTAAAACCCAAAAAGAGGTAAACGCATACAAGTATGCGCTCGATTCCTCGAGCATTGTAGCCATTACAGATAAGGCGGGGATTATTACCTACGTCAATCAAAATTTCTGCAATATATCGCAGTACCGCGCTGCAGAACTGGTAGGTAAAACTCACAGCATAGTAAATTCGGGGTACCACAGTAAAGATTTTTTTGCCACTATGTGGCGTACCATTGCTAACGGCAACATTTGGCGCGGCGAAATACGCAACCGCGCTAAAGACGGCACCTGCTACTGGGTAGATACCACCATTGTTCCGTTTACCGACGATAACGGCAAGCCCTACCAATATCTATCTATACGTAACGATATAACCAGCCGTAAAAAAACCGAGCACGAATTATCGCTGCTAACCACTAACCTGGAGTTGAAAGTAGCCGAGCGCACCGCACAGCTTACCAGCGCCCAAAAGGAACTGGAAAACCTGTTCGACCGCGTTAGCGAGGTATTCTTCTCCTTCGATTTGGCAACACCGCGTTTTATTGTAGTGTCGCCCTCCTGCTCAAAGGTATTTGGCTATAGCAATACAGCTTTTACTCAAAACCCCTCGCTATGGAGCCTGGTTGTACACCCCGATGATATAGATGGAATTTTAGAGCGCAACCGACCCATATTATTAGCCGGTGGCAAAGCACACGATACCTTTAGAATAATACACCCCGATGGCGATATTCGCTGGGTAGAAATGGATATTATGCCGTTGATGAACGAGCACCACTACCCTATCCGCTTTGATGGTGTTTGCCGCGATATAACTGAGCGTAAACTGGCACAGGATAGTTTGGAACTGGAGAGGCACCGTGCCGATGCGTTGATTGAAAAAAGCAGCGATGTAATAGCCGTAACTACCGATATGGCTACGTTTACCTACATAAGCCCTTCGGTTAAAAATGTATTGGGGTATAATACCGACGAACTACTGGGCACCTATGCCGGCGGGCTATGCCACCCCGACGATTACCACGTAGTATACAAACAAATGGAACAATTGCTGTTGGTGCCAGGCATATCCATAAATGCCGAAGCCAGAGCCAAACATAAAAACGGCCATTTTATTTGGGTAGAAGTAATACTTACCAACCTGCTAAACGACCCTGCCGTGCAGGGCATTGTGGCCAACTTTCGCGATGTAACCGAAAAGAAAAAAGCCCGTGAAGAGATTGAACAACTAAACCAATCGCTGGAACAAAAAGTACAACAACGTACCGAAGAGTTGCAAACTGCCAACAAACTACTCGAGTCTTACTCATACTCTGTAGCACACGACCTTAAGGCACCATTACGCGTTATATCGGGCTATGCAAACCTGCTGGGGGCTTCTATAAAAGATAAACTAACCGACGATGACCGCGAACTGCTAAGCGTTATTATTAAAAAAAGCGAAGATATGGGCCAGCTCGTATCCGATTTATTGGTGTTTTCGCAGGCCAGCCAGCAGCAGTTAAATTACAGTAGTATCAATATGGATGTTCTGGTTAAATCGGTTGCTGAGGAACTGCAGCTTACAACCGACAACAAAGCTACTACTATTACTGTAAACCAATTGGGCAACGCCATCTGCGATCAGGTACTTATTAAACAGGTGTGGCACAACCTTATTGGCAATGCCATTAAATACGCGCGCAATACAGCAACACCGGTTATTACCATAGGTACTACCGAAACCAACGGCAACAAAACCTACTACATAACCGATAACGGTATTGGTTTCGAAGAAAAATTTGCCACTAAAATTTTCGATGCCTTTTGCAGGCTCAATAAACCCGCCGATTACGAAGGTAGCGGTATAGGCCTGGCACTGGTAAAAACAGCCATTAACCGCCACGGGGGCAACGTATGGGCAACCAGTACACCCGGCAAGGGAGCAACCTTCTACTTTACATTGGGTAAAACTACCTGAAACACTTTGCCGCCAATCAATTGTGTTATACAACAATACAGTAATGCTGTCTGCAACCTAAGTTGTATAACTACCTTACCTTAATAACCCATCTATTAAAGGCATAACCCTTCATAAAACCAGGCCCAAACAATTAACAACCACAGTTTCCTGCTTCGGTTTTTTTACCTATTTTGGGTAACGCTTAAAATAATACACTAACATGAAAAAACTTCAACACTCCCTTTTAAAAACCGCATTGGCATTTGTGCTGGCCATTGCAACAGGCTTTGTATTTGCACAGGCCCCCACGCAAATGAATTACCAGGCGGTAGTACGTAACGCCGCTGGCAATCCGTTAGCTAACAACACACCGGTATCGCTTAAGTTTACCATTCACGACCTTACCGCCACCGGCACATCGGTTTACACCGAAACTATTGCCACTACCACCAACCAGTTTGGTTTGGTAAACGTGCAAATAGGCAGCAACAATAACCTGGGTACTGTTAGCTGGGGCAGTGGCGCTAAATACTTACAGGTAGAAGTTGATATAAACAACAGCGGCACCAATACCGATATGGGTGTATCGCAATTAATAAGTGTACCTTATGCATTATACGCTGCCAATAGCAACGTAGGCCCGCAGGGCCCTACCGGCCCCGCTGGTGCAGTTGGTGCTACAGGTGCAGGTGTAACCGGTGCCACAGGCCCTACCGGCCCAACAGGTAATAATGGTACCAATGGTAACGATGGCGCACCCGGTGTAACCGGCCCAACAGGCGCTACCGGAGCAGGTGGTGGTGCTACAGGCGCTACCGGCCCCACAGGCCCACAGGGCGATGTTGGTGCTACTGGTGCACAAGGGTTGCAAGGCCCCACCGGTGCACAAGGCACAGCAGGCTTACAGGGTCCTACCGGCCCCGAAGGACCGCAAGGTGCTACCGGTGTAGGTACACAAGGCCCCACCGGCCCACAAGGCCTGCAAGGCTCTCAGGGTGCACAGGGCGCACAAGGTATACAAGGGCCACAGGGCCCGCAAGGTGCACAAGGTTCGCAGGGCAACACGGGGCCTACTGGTCCGCAGGGGCCAACCGGTGCAGCAGGCGCTTTCCAGATCAAAGATTTCCAAACAGCGCTTAACGCCAATGCATTTAATCAGGGTACATCGTATAGCATTGCTGTGCAGGTTAACGTAAACG
>JBJOOW010000046.1:0-16205 GCA_046051095.1 Bacteroidota bacterium
CTTTTTATTTATTGTAACGGCACTTTTACTAAACATCTGAGTAGCTGGTAAGTTTGCCATCGCTCCACAAGTCTTCCAGCCCGTAAAAATCGCGCTTATCGCGGTGAAATATATGCACCACCACGTCAACAAAGTCAACAATAATCCATTCCGAATTTTTGCCCCCTTCGCTGTGGTAAGCTTTTAAACCCTTTTTAGTAGTTTCTTCCAGTACGTTATCAAACAGGGCTTTAACCTGCGTGCTGGAGTCGCCGTGGGCAATTATAAAAAAATCGGCTGCTGCGTCTTTTATTTTTCTCAGGTCAATGGCCACCACTTCGCGGCCCTTTTTATCCAGTATAGCGTCTACTACTACTTTTACTAAACTTTCTGTTCCGGTTTTCTTTTTCGCCAATCGCTCAGTTTTTGTTGATAAAATACATTTCAAATACTTCTCAAAAGTAATTAGTTTTCGAGAACGGAAAAGCCACGCGCCATACATGAATACTCTTTTTACCGGCCGCAACCTGATTGAACTGCCCAGTGTAGACAGTACAAACAACTATGCCAAAACCCTATTAACCACTCAAAAACCACCCGAAGGCACCGTAATATGGGCTATAGAGCAGCACAGCGGCCGTGGGCAAATGGGTAATACCTGGAAAACCGAGCCTGGCAAAAACCTTACCCTGAGTGCTATTTTTTACCCCGATTTTTTAGATGCCGATAAGCAGTTTTACCTAAACATGGCCATTAGCCTGGCCGTTAAGGATTTTTGTGAGAGTGTACTACCCGACGAGATAAAAATTAAGTGGCCAAACGATATTTACTGGCGCGAGAAAAAACTGGGCGGCATACTGATAGAAAACACCATTAGCGGTAGCCGGCTGGCCAGCAGTGTGGTGGGTATTGGCTTAAATGTAAATCAGGATGAGTTTGACCCGGCCCTGCCCAACCCGGTATCGATGCTGCAAATTGCCGATTTTGAGTTTAAGCTGCCCCACCTGGTTGAAGGGCTTTGCGGATATTTAGAGAAATACTACCTGCAGTTGCGCCAACACCACTTTAATTTTTTAGACCGCGCCTACACCGAGGCCATGTTCCGCTACCAGCAAACCCACGAGTTTAAAAAAGGCGATCATATTATACGCGGCGAAATAAACGGCGTTGCTAAAGATGGTAAGCTGATACTTAGCTGCAACGGCAAAGAAACACGCTACGGGTTTAAAGAGGTAGAGTTTATTATTTAACCACTACCAGCTTCCTGCTTACATCGCCAATACGCACTACATAAATACCGGCAGGCAAGGTACCCACAGGTATTACTATGCGTTGTGCGTTAGCTACAGTGCCCCATAGTTGTTTTCCGCTCAAATCGGTTACGGCCATGTCTTTACCGGTTAGTACTTCGGGTAAGGTTATGGTTACACTACCGGTAGTTGGGTTGGGCCACATATGTATGTAGGGCATAGTACCCGGTTGTTGTATACCGGTGGTGGTGGTATCGGGGTTGGCAGTTGTGGCCAGCCATATAGTAGTATTAAGCAGCATTATGCGGTGCGAACCATTAACCTCGCCGGTATAGCTGTAGTATAGTCCATCGTTAGGGTCACCGGTGCCGTCATCGGGTGGCGATGAGTCGGTAAACGCGGCAACCTTACCGGTACCGTAGCGCGCAGTAGCTAACAACACCTGTGTGTTGCCACTATTAGCCGATTGATACTTGTATATAAGCCCCTGCACACTGTTGTTATCTGCCGGGTTAAGGGTCATGCTGGTGCCGCCCGAAATTTTTACCTGTGTTACATCGCCTATCGTGCTGTTGTGCAGGCACGAATCGTTCAGCAGGCTGGCCAGCCGCGATGATGTTTGGGAAAAGTTAGCCGAATCGAACTTTAACCCAAAAGGTTTTAGGTCAACGTTATTGTTTTCCATCAGGTCGTTCCATATCTGCGGCGAGTCGTAGCCATCAAAGTTGCGGTCGCTATCGGCATGGTCGGCTATCATAAATAGGCCGCCGCCGTGCTGTACAAATTGTATAAGCGCCTGCTTTTCGGCATTGGTAAAAAGTATGTTTGGCTCTACCGATATAAAAACCTTATAGTGGCTAAGGTCCTGCGGGTTTTGGTTGTTACCATAAGTTATCTCGCCATTATAAGGCAGGGTTTCTACCTCGTAGCCCTGCTTTACTAACTCTACCCCCCAGGCCGATATGGCACCATCCCAATAGGTTTCGGGCGTGTTTTGTGTAATGCCCGATTGTGCCGGTGTAGGAAAACGCTGCGGATTGGCTTCGTTGCTTTGCCCGGCCTCCATTACGCCGTTTACGCCCAGCCCCAGGTTATATACATCGGCATCTATCACCCAGTCGGCATTGCTGCACATTTGTGCTTTACTGGCATCAAACAAAATTTTTACCTGGCCCATGCAGGGCAGGGTAAGTAACACTAAAAGGTACTTCAGCAATTTCATACAACAAGTATAAGCAACATTCAGGCAGCCCAGCAACCTAACCGGCTTTCATCTGCCATAGTTAATAAGACAGTTTATCGCTTTCTTATAAGAAGTTCCTCTTTAAAAAGCCGCAATACGTCTGTTTGTGTTGTCGCAGGCAACCCGCCATTGTCAGTGCTCTCACTTATAGTAATCAGCATAATGGCTGTACTGTACAAGCCGCTGTAAACTCTGGTTGTTGTTACCGGTCTGCTACGCCGCCGCATAGCTGGCTGCTGTTGCTTGTGCATAAAAAACATCGAGTCTCCATTAACATAGTATGGCTCTTTGTAAAACAAGTCGCTGCTGGCATTTTTATCGTTTTGTATGCCCACCGAATCGAGAATGCTTTGTGTGGCTTTAAATAGAATAAGTGTATTGGGTCCGATAATTTTTATACCTGTACGGTAAATAATATGGTTAACACGTTCTATTTTATCAAACAGATATGTACGTAGTATAAAAGTATCTAACCTGGTTTTGCTTGCGGGTTTTATTACAGCAAAAGTATCGGTACGCTGCCCATAACATACCGCAGCTAACAGTAATAAAAACAATGGCAAAAGTTGCCGCATAAATTTAAAAGTATCTCTACCGATTAAAGTAACAAGGTTACTTCAGCTTTATTTTTAGCTTAACCGGTTGGTGGTCGCTGAAATCGAATCCCATATTCACACCTTTTACTTCTTCTATCGCTATGTTCGGCGATGTAAAGTAGTAGTCTATAACCGTGGTAAATGTTTTGGCAGGGTCAAAGGCAAATTTGTTTTTACGGTTAGTAGCCGTTGTGCTGTCGTATACATACTGCCAGCCGGGTATGTAGTTGGCATCGTTGTTCTTTAAGTACAACTGGTCGTCTTCGGGTTCTTTCTCCCACGTATGTACGTTAAACGATGGCGGGGCTATGTTCCAGTCGCCGCCAATAATTACATAGTTACCTTTGGTGTATTCTTCTTCCAGTAGCTTTTTGGTAAGTGCCATCTGTTCTTTCTTCACACTGCCATCATCGTAAGCCTCAAAGTGTGTGTTTATCACTACCAGCTCTTTACCGTTGCTTAGTTTATAGCGTTGTTGCAGCAGGCAGCGCTCCAGGTAAAATATCTTTCGCGGAAAATCAGTAATACCCGGCAGGGCTATGCGCTTGCTTTCTACCGGTGCGTATTTGCTTAGTGTTTGCAGGCCACCATACACCCTGCCAATAGGGTCGGTAAACGGAAACGGCAGATACTGCACTACATAGTTAGGGGTAAAAGTATAGTTGTGCTCGGGTAAGGCTGTTGCAAACTCTGCTGCCTGGTCTATGTGCCAGCTACGCTTGCTGTTGCGGTCTACCTCTTGCAGCATTATAAAATCCACATCGCGGTGCTGTTCAAAAAACTTCACCATGCCCTCGTTGTTCTTCAGCACATGCTCTTTGGGCGAAGTAACCATTTTGCCGCCATCGTAAAAAAAGTCAACCTCTTTACCCAGGCCGCCGTAGCCTACGTTCCATATTAAAAAGGTATACGTACTATCTGCCAATGCTGCATCGGCTTTGCCGCTTTGGGCATTAACCGTATCTACAGCTTCTACCGGTTGTGGTTTAAACTTGGTTATTAAACCAAACAGTATCATACCTGCTACATACAGTATAGCAGCCAATACCAATATGCCGGCAAACAACAGCACCTTTTTCATTTTTAAATTTTTACGCAAGATAATTCTACATTTGGAAAACAGGATAGTAAGCTTTTAAAAAAACAAACACCACAACTACTTTATATGACCCATTTTGAATTTAACTGGCAACAAGAGGGCGAAACATTTTTTGCGCAGGGCTGGAAACCCGAGCAGGTTAAAGGCGTAGTATGCATAGTGCACGGCTTTAACGAGCACAGCAGCCGCTACGAGCGCCCGGCCCAATACCTTTGCAACGCTGGCTATGCAGTACTTACCTACGACGGCTTTGGCCACGGCAAAACCACCGGCAAACGTGGCCATGCACCAACGTATGATGCAACGCTTGATTCGGTTAAACAAATACTGGATGCTGCCGAGCAGCGTTTTCCGGGGGTAAAAAAGTTTTTATGGGGCCACAGCATGGGCGGCGGCATAGTGCTTAACTACCTGCTGCGCCGTAAGCCAAACATTAGCGGCGCCATAGCTACCGGGCCATTGCTTAAGTTGGGCTTTGAACCGCCTGCCTTTAAAGTTTTTCTGGCAAAAATGATGGTAAACATTTACCCGGCCTTTACCGAAAAAGCCGAGCTGGATTCATCGGCTATTTCGCGCGATAAAGACGAGGTAAAAAAATACGATGCCGATAAATACAACCACGGTAAAATTACTGCCGGTACCTTCCTTGGCTTTTTCGAGGCGGGCAAATGGGCGCTGGAACATGCCGGCGAACTAAAAACACCGCTGCTGATTATGCATGGCACCGACGATAAGCTAACATCGCCGGAAGGCACCAAACTGTTTGCTGAGCGTGCACCTAAAAGCCTGGTTACTTCTAAACTGTGGGAAGGCTTTTACCACGAACTGCACAACGAACCCGAAGCCGACCGCAACACCGTATTAGGCTATATGACCGGCTGGCTGGACGCGAAGTAGATGTACGAAAACCTTTCTATCTTTATTGTATGAAATACACGGTTGAAATTGACTCTTCTTCGAAAGAAGGTAGCGACGCTATAAAGTTTTTGCGAAAGCTAAAAGACGATAAAAGCGTGGCTATACACCGCTGGAAAAAACTTACACCGCGCGATGTTGCTTTACCCGGCGGACTAAAGCCAACCGAATGGCAATGGGAGGAATATTTAAACCGCGAACAAGGTAAAGGCAGGCCGGCTGAAGAAGTATTTGCCGATTTAAAAAAGAAGCTAAACCGTAAATTCGGAAAATGAGAAGGCTTACAATTAAGCCCCATGCAGAAGAACAGATTTATGATGTAGCGGAGTGGATTGCTGAAAAAAACCTGCCTGAAACCGGTATAAAGTTTATTGATTCTGTTTATTCCTTTCTACTTGGTTATTGCAAATTAACCAACCTTAAGTTTCCGCTTTGTAACAATGCTATGCTGGCCAAGCGCAAAATGAGTTGCGTTGTATTTAAAAGTAAATGGGTGGTTGCTTTTACCTACACACGGAAAGAAATTGTTATTCACGAATTTATATGGGGAGCTAAACTGCATTAAGCAATGCGCAAAAAACTTCTTTTCCTTTTTGCATTTATACTGCTTACCGGCGTGTTGTTGTATGCGTTCCGCATACCGCTGTTGCGCTCGTGTGCTACGTTTTTAATACGCGAGGATAGCCTGCAACAAGCCGATGCAATTTTTATACTATCGGGTGGTGGGTACGACCGCGGCAACCTTGCTGCCAAACTGTACGATGAAGGCTGGGCGCCCAAAATTGTTTGCACCGGTGGCAACGAGCTGCCCGAACTTTGTGTGTTTGATATAGATACGCTGGAGAGTGATATGGCCCGTGTAAACCTGCTGCAGCACGGCGTGCCCGATTCGGTTATTATAATGATAAAACAAGGCACCAGCACCAAAGAAGAAGCAAAGATTATTGTAAACTATTGCAAGGCGCAACACCTTAAGCGGGTTATCATCGTATCATCTAAACTGCATACCTATCGCGTGCAGGATGCTTTTCGCAAAAAGCTAACCGAAAATGGCACCGAACTAATAGTACGCGGAGCACCCAGCAGCCGCTTTAACGAGTTAGAATGGTGGCGCAGCGAAAACGGACTGATAGCCGTAAACAACGAATGGATTAAAACCTTTTACTATTGGATAAAATATTAGGATTTTAAACAACAGTTACAGTAAAATAGTTGATACTAAACAACAACCCGTTAGTGTGATTAATCAGAAAACAGAAACGACAAATCATCTGCCTCTCCTTCCCATAAAACAATGTCCTCTGGAGAATAGCTAATTGTTACCGGTCGGCTGCCATCTTTAATAACTCTAATACTAAACTCAAACCCACTTAATGTAATAATATGAAGTATGCACAGTTTTGGAACCTTCTCTTCTCGTTGTAAATATGCGTGCACAGGTTTTGCTTTACATATAGCAGAAATTATTTTGCCTATTACAACACTATCTGTAACATCCTTGCCATAATTGTTGTTGTCTGTATTATATAATGTAACCTTGTATACATCAGCAATGCCACAGCTTTTTATCATGGCTAAATGCGTACTATACTTCTGTGAATCAACTTTTAATTTAACCAGTGTATATGTAAAGCCAATTGCAACAAATGCAATCACAAGAAAAGCTACAAATCTCCATCCCTCTTTCATCTATCTTTCTACTTTATCTCCACCATCACAATCTTTCCCTCTTGTGTAATTAAGCTAACCTGCACACCTCCAATAAAGCGGGTGCCATTGGGTGCAAAATCTACCAGCCCGGCCCATACGGCGCTTGGTTGGGTTTGCGGGTTGTTGTAGCTGTTAAAGTAGGTAAGGCGTTTTTTGTTGTTGCCATCAGCATCCATCATCCACCAGTCGGTGCCACCCTTATCGCTATCGGTGTTGCTCATCCATACAATTTTGTTGCCGGCGGGGTTGTATACAGCATGTTCGTTATAGCCTTTATCGGTAAGTGCGGTAAGGTTGTTGCCGGTAGTATCTATGGTGTAAATATTTTCATCCCAAAAGCTGGGCTTGTTTATGTTGCTGCAAAATATCAGCTTGCTGTTATCGGGGCTAAAGCCGTAGCACTCGTAAAACGCGCTGCCGGCAGGCTCAAAGGTGCGTATGTTACTTACCACCGGTGTATCGTTTACAAAAGCAAAGTCGGCCAGCTTAATAGTCCAAAGCCCGGCTGTTTCAAACGTATTAATAGGGTTGGGTGCTTTTTTACGGTCGGTCCATACCAGGTATTTACCATTTGGCGATATACGCGGCGCTATTACTCCGTGGTCGTAGTCGTTTGGTAAATCTACCAGTTTAAAAGCGCGTTGTGCATCCGCGCTTATCAGCCATATATCGCAGTAGGCGCCAAAGCCTGGCAGGGCATCGGTGCTACTGCCGGGGTGTGTTGCCTTTTCTACTACTGCCGTAAGCCACTGCCCGTTGGGGTGCCAGTACATATTGGCTATATGCTTGTTAGGCAATGCGGGGTGGTTACAGGTAAGGCAGGTATCGCTGCTGCCATCGGGGTTGGCAAAATGTATATCGTAATAACCATCGCCGCCTTTTACACTGTAAGCTATACGGTTGCTGCCGCTTTTATCCCATGCTACATCCAGCCCTGGGTCGCGCCAGGTGGTTACTTCGGTGGGCAGCACATCGGGTGCCTTGTGGCAGGCGGCCAGTAACAATAAAAACAGAATGGGCAGTGGGTATTTCATGCATTTAAAGGTAATGCAAAAACGTGTTTATTAAGTAAGGCTATCAAAACCGGTCTTTTTCTTTATAGCTATAGTCGTAGGTTGCTAAAAACGATTCCATACCGCTGTACTTCAGATCTCCGTTATGTAGTTTTTTAATCACGTCTTCATTATCTGCAAAAAATTTACTCATTTGTCTTTTAAAAGTAATGTCGTACAGGTGCGTAACCTTACCGCCATCTTTCTGCAGGTAATACATAATACTGCTAACCGAAATACCCCCACCATTGTAGGTTGGATACGGGTCGGTCATCAATGCTCTCGAAATATTATCGTGCGATGGAGATATTGATGGAAGTGGTCCGCCGGAAAGCCCTCTGTTATTCCAACTGTTTGTTGGCAGTACAGAACCGCCATTAAAATCGTAACCCCATAGCACAGTAACATTGCCTACAATTACCTGGTGTAAAAACAATCGGCCCCAAATATCTGTTTTGGTAGATTTAAATACCTCGCGATGACCGGATTTTTCAATAACAACAAATTGGATTGTATCGGGATTTAGCTCCAGCAAATTGCTGTCGGCATCTACAAACATTATGCTTCTTTGGGCATCAAAGCCAACCTTAGGCCAGATGCCGGTACCCCAAATGGTATCATTATCGGTATTTACATAATAGCTGCTATTGCCGGCAAACAAAAAACTTACAGATAAAAGAATAGCAAACAGCGTTAGTGGCACTCTACTTAGGTTCATAGAGCGCGAACATATAAAAATATTGCAATGGCTATTTACCTCACCAGCGTAACATTACCTCTTCGCACTATACGCTCGCCGTTTTTAGCATCGGCAGTAACCATCCATACATATACACCCAGTGGTTGTTGTTCGCTGTTGTAAGTGCCATCCCAACCCTGGTCGATATTGGTAGTAAAAAATACGCGGTTGCCCCAGCGGTTCCATACCGAAAACTCCAGCAATTTGCCAATGTTTAAGTGGCGTACTATACGGAACACATCGTTAACCCCGTTACCATCGGGCGAGAATGCCGTAGGTATATCAAGCACCGTATAAGGCACTACGGTAATCAGCACCGAGTCTACGTTTAAACAGCCGTACTGGTCAATAGCAAACAGCTCGTAGTACATGGTTTCCTGCGGCTGCGCTTTGGTGTTCAGGTCATACGGGTCATCCAGCCATGTGCTTGGGTTCCAGAAATGGTTGGTCTCTGCCGTAAAGCCATGTAGTTCGGCATTGGTGTCGCGCCATATAGTGGTATCCGGCCCGGCATCTACCACCGGTAGCGGGTGTACTATTACCACGGTTACAGCCGAGTCGCTGAAACAATCGTTAGATACCGTAACCACATAGTTGGTAGTTGTGTCGGGCATAGCAAACGGATCGTTTACATACGGATTGTTTAAGCCGGTTGGTGGGGTCCACTGGTAATAAAAACCACCGGTAGCGTGTAGTTGCACCGGTCGGCCCTGGCAGCCATCAAACAGCGGGTCGGTAGTAGCCGTAACCGGAAACTGCACATTCAGTGTTACCGAATCGCTCGATGCACAACCGTGTATGTTCAGTGCATCTACAAAATACATGGTGGTATCGGTTGGGTTAGCTATTGGGTTGGCAATGTTGGTGGCACTCAGTGTGGGGTCAGGCCGCCACTGGTACGTATATGCGCCCGATACATTCAACTGCACCGGTGTACCCAGGCACACATAATCTACCCTTGGTGTAATAGTAAGCGGCGATGGGAAATAAACAATTACCTGTATGGTATCGCGCGCCACACAGCCCAATGCACTGGTACCGGTTACATAATAATTGGTTGTAACTGTAGGCGTAGCAATAGGGTTGGCAATATTGGTGGCGCTTAGTGTTGGGTTGGCATCCCACACATAGGTTGCCGCATCGTAAGCCTGCAGTTGTATCGATTCGTTTATACAAATACTATCTACCGGTGGCAGTGCCAGCTTGGGTTTAGGCCATACAATTATCAGCACCGAATCGTTTTTGGTATAGCAGTAGTTAGATATGGTTATGATATAAGTGGCTGTATCGGGCGGAAAGAAATAAGGGCTTAATTCCAGCGGGTTGCTGATGTATTGTGCTGGGCTCCACACATACGATGAGGTACCCTGGCTTACTACCGATATACCGGTGCTTTGCCCTTCGCAAATTGTTTTACTCGACTCTACTACTACGTTCAAAGCAGGGTCCAGCACAAATACATTAACCGTATCGGTAGCCTGGCAACCGTTGGCATCTACACCGGCTACTACATATTGCATGTTGGCTTGCGGGGTAGAAACCGGGTTGCTGATATTGGGGTTGTTAAGTCCTCCGGTCGGTGTCCAGGTATAGGTGGCGGCACCGGTGGCGTTTAGTTGCACGCTCGGGTGAAAGTTGCCTGGGTTAAGGCAAACCGAAGTATCAGGCCCTGCGCTTAGTAGCGTAGATGGGTGGAACGAAATGCGTACACTATCGGTATTTACACATTGGTTAGCATCGGTTACTACTACGGTATAAGTAATGGCGTTAGGCGATGGTGGTGTGGCTACCGGTGTAGCAGTGTTAGCGCCATTCAGGTAAGTAGTGGGCGTCCATACATAATCGGTTCCGCCGTGTGCATATAGCTGCACAGCTGTATTAGGGCAAATGGTTGTATCGTTAGATAGATTGATAGCCGGCAAAGGGTTAACCGTTAGGGTTCTGGTTAGTGTATCGGCGCAACCCAATGCGGTGCCAACTATCAGCTTAACGGTGTAGGTGCCCGTATTTAAATACGTATGTGTAGGCGATTGCTGGGTAGAGGTGTTGCCATCGCCAAAGTTCCAGTTAAACGAGTTAATGTCGCCGGTGCTGTTGTTGGTAAATACAGTAGGCTGGCCAATACAGGTTGAGCTGTTGGTAAACAAGGCCACCGGTGCCGGTAGCACGTTAATGGTTTTAGTGGCGGTATCTTTACAACCTTTATTGTTCTGGCTTATAAGTGTAACATTATAGGTGCCGGGGTTATACTGGTGCGTTGGGTTGGTAAGGGTAGATGTTCCCCCATCGCCAAAATTCCATTTCCATTGAGTAATTGCACCACCGGTAGATGTGCTGCCATCGGTAAACACTGCAGGAAAATCGGAGCATATATCGGCCGTTGTAAAATCGGTATTAAATGTTGGGTACACGTACACATAGGCCTGTGTGGTATCCTGACAGGTTTCGCCGTTGTTAGCTGCCTTATATACAATTAAAGTAACCAGATAGGCACCGCTATCGGGGTAGGTAAAGCTGGGGCTTTGTATGTTGGCGGTATCGTTGTTGGTACCGGCTACACCAAAATCCCAGTGGTACCAAATGGGGTTACCGGCCGGTGGCGGGTTGTACGAGTTATTTACAAAATCTACCTGATAGCTTTTGCAGTTAATTGAGTATACCCCCACACCGGTTTGCGGGTTAATGCCAAAGCTGGGTATACTGGCAATGGGTATGTTGCACTGCGCCACATTAAACTGAAAGTCGCGGCGCATTTCGCCAATTAATACCCCGTTGCGGTATTCGCTAACACACACCGCTACCGCAAACATACCAATGGTATTGGGTGTGCCGGTAAGCAGGCCTGTTTGCGGGTCGATAGTAAGGTTATTGATGCCAGAAGGGCTATTTAAAAAATTGCTTGCGCTGTAGGGGCTGTTATAGTTTACCGGGCTGTAGGGTGGTGCCTCGGGCACTGTAGGGCAGGCATTAGGGCTGTTAGGAGAAGGGTCGGGACAGTTGGGGTCTGCTCCGCCATAAGGGTCGCACAGGCTGTACACTAACTGGTCGCCATCGGGGTCGGTAGCCGAGTGGTCGAACACCAAAGGCGCATTAGCGCATATGTACATAGGCGGAAAGTTATTAAACCTGGGGCTGTTGTTACAGGTTGCCAGCGCCGAACCCGGTACGTGTACCTGATAGGTGGCCCCCTGATCTGGCGGCAGGTTATTAATACCGTTATTGCGGCAGCAACGCTGGTATACTATATCATAGCCTCCGCTGTTGGGTGGCAGGGTTACCGTGCACGAGTATATGGCACGCTCTACACAAACATCGGGCGGTGTCATACACGGGTTAATAATAGGCTGGCTAAGTGTTTGCCTGCCAGGAAAAGGCATGCCCGGCTGGGCGTATAAACTGCCGTTGGCATCAAAAATCGACAGGTATTCGGTAGCACCAAAATCGGCACAGTTGGTACAGTAACAATCGCGGTACAGTTTAAGGGTTACCCGGTACAGGTTACCACCCAGGCAATCGTAATATAATTCGCCACCTACAATATGCGAGGCCTGCGTGGTAATAAACGAAAGCAATACCAGTGGTATATATATAAGCTTTTTCACAACAGCCCGTTTTTTTTGGGGTAACGAAAGTAGCGCAAAAAACAACTTGCGCTATTACAAAACGCAAAAATTGAGGTAAACGTTGGCTACAGGCGCATATTTACAATATTAATATCTGTACCTTTTGTCAATTACTGCTAATAGACGGTTTTTACAGGCGAAAACTGCGGAGTTATATCAATAACGAAGATAAAAAAGCCCCCGGATAGCGGATTTCCGGGGGCCGACCAGCATTTTCATAGAATCAAAGCCGGTCTTAAAACGAACGTGTTATAAATGTAATTCACACCGGCCAGCCGCATGTCACAGTATTGTAAAAGCCTGAAAGCAAGTGTTATTATTACTTTTCTGTGACATATTATATTTCCAGCTACATACAGATTGACTGTAAGCCCCTATAGTTGGTATTGCAACTCTTTTCTTTTGCCATACATCTTTCAGTGTTAAATTACCGTCAACTTATTGTGCTTTTTGTTGGGTTTTTAAGCTACATTTAGCGCCTATTAAATGCTTATGGTTAAAAAATATACTCTGTTTTTGATTTTTGCAGCCTCTTTCTCTCGTTTTTGCGTAGCGCAGAACAACGTAGGTATTGGTACCAACAACCCCGATGCCAGCGCACTGCTTGAATTAAGTAATAACAGCAAGGGTCTTTTGGTTCCTCGTATGACCACTACCGAGCGCAACGCCATTGCCACACCGGCTAACGGCCTGTTGGTTTACGACATTACTGCTAACTGTTTTTACTACTATGCAGGTGGTACAGGCTGGCAATCGCTTTGCCAAACAAGTGGCGGCACCGGGCCAACCGGCGCTACCGGCGCACAAGGTAGTACAGGTGCTACAGGCGACACCGGGCCACAGGGTACAGCAGGCTTAACCGGCCCGACCGGCGTTACAGGGCCTACCGGTACCGGCACAACCGGCCCTACCGGGCCCACCGGTGATACAGGCCCCCAGGGGTTGCAGGGTAACACTGGTGCTACAGGGGCTCAGGGCTTACAAGGCATTACGGGAGCAACCGGTAACACAGGTGCGCAGGGCATTACCGGGCCTACAGGCGATACAGGCCCGCAAGGCATACAGGGTATAACCGGACCAACCGGCGCACAGGGTATACAAGGTATTACCGGCGCTACTGGCTCAACAGGGCCTACAGGCCCGCTGGGTGCTGCCGGTGGCGATCTGGCGGGTAGCTACCCCAACCCAAATGTGGTAGGTATACGCGGCATTCCTGTTTCGGCTACAGCACCAACCAATAACCAGTTTTTAGTGTACAACGGCACCGACTGGAGCCCGAACGATGGTAACACTCTTTTTTGGAAACTTACCGGTAACAGCGCAACCAACCCAGCCAATAACTTTGTAGGCACTACCGATAACCAGCGCCTTGTTTTCCGTACTAACAACGTAGAGCGCGCTACTATAGATGCTACCGGCAATGTGGGCATTGGCATAGCCGCACCACTACGTAAACTGCACATAAGCGGCACCTTTAACAATGCCACCAATGGCTCGGGAGAGCTACGCCAAACCAACATGACAATTGCCGGCAACTATGGTGGTGGTGTTACCAACCCAACCTTTGCTATACAGCAACCAACCATACGTGTAGATGCATTTGGAAACGCCGCCGGCTTTAACCCGGTAGCAAGTTACCCAACCAACTCGTACCCGCGCTATGTGGGGGTAGATGCCAATGGCGACCTGCATGTAATGCACCAGCGCCCCGAGTATTACACTGTAATTAATACAGCCTCACGTGCTACTGTTTCATCTACTACCTTTACACTTAACCCGGGCATGGCACAAACCATTACGGTGCCTAACGGACAAACAGCCGAAATAGCCATGATGGCCTCTATTGGTGCAGCTAACGATGTAACCACTGCCGGTGTATACAATACTTTCGATATTGCTTTCTTTATCGATAATAACCTTATACCGTATGGTGGCTTTGCGCGCGTTAGCTGTATAAACAGCTCGTTAGGTGGTAATGCCTTTGCTAACTGCTCGGTAACAGCTATGGCTGTGCTTGGCCCCGGTGTACATACTATCGATTTCCGCTCTCGCCGTTTTGGTGGTACCACCGGTGCAACCATCACCATTGGTGGCGATGGTTTTACATCGGCACTTGCGGGTGCTATGACGTTAATTGTAAACTACCGATAGGCTATGGTAAAGGGAGCATTAACTATCCTTATTAGTACTACTGTATTTGTGCTTAGTGCACAACAAACCGATAGCGCAAACAAAAGCGCTACCGGTATTAACCGGGCGAACGCAACAACAGGTGCAATAGGTGCAACTGATAAAACAGATAAAAACGCTTTGGGCGTGGCCCGGCCATTACCTGCTGCTGTATTTACCGATACTATAAAAATTGCATCGCCGTTAAAACAGGCCAAGTAATACGCTACTAATAACAGAACGCCACAAAACGCTCAATAGCTTTTAAGGTTTCTTTTTTGTTTTCAAACAAACTCATGTGCTTACAGTTATTATAAAAATGCACATCGGCTACCGGTGCAAACGAAGCCTGGCGGCTGGTTTGTGCAAGTGGTGCGCTTTCATCCTGCTTGCCATTAATAAGTAGTACAGGCACCTGCGCATTGCGCAGCACATCCTCTTTACCTTTACGGTTCATCATGGCTGTGTTGGCGGCAATTAATGCTTCGGGTGTATATTTTTCTGCTTTCTTAATTAAGCTTTCAATCAGCTTTTTGCCGGCCGGTGTTTTTTTAAAAGCATCGTTAAATATGTTGTAGTACAGCTCGCGCACAAAGGGCGCGCTGCCATGGCGTGCTATAAAATCGCAGCCCTTTTTACGGTTGGCTTTTTTCTCCTCGCTATCAGCAAAGCAATGCGAGTTTACCAAGCCAAAACCCGTAACTGTGTTAGGGTACTTTTCGGCAAAGTGCAGGGCTATGTAGCCCCCCATGCTGTGGCCCAGCATTACACATTTATTTATTTTCTCCTCCTGCAACACAGCATACAAGGCATCGGCGTAGTGTTCCATGCTCAGCTTTTTACTTAGCAACGGCGAGCCTCCAAAGCCCTCCAGGTCGGGCACAATTACCTTATAGTTTTTAGCCAAAAGTTTAACTGTGTCGTTCCACATGCTGCCCTCTTCAATAAAACCGTGCACCAGCACAACGGCCTTTCCCTTACCGGTTACTTTGTAATACATGCTGTAAATATGGCTTTATGTGGCAGAAATAAAAAAGGGTGCGGCTGAGAACCGCACCCTGTGCTTAGTTGACTAGGCTAAGACTATGAAAGAAAAGCTGAATTATCTGGTTATTACTAATTTTTGCACGGCAGCTTTGTCGCCGCTTTTTACACGTACCAGGTATATACCGCTGGTTAGGTCGGCTACATTTACAGTAGTAGTGTGGGTGGTTATTATACCGGCATTCACTACCTGGCCAAGCTGGTTCATCAGCTCGTAGCCGGCACCTTTATCAAATTCGCCGCGTAGTATCACCTGGCTGCTGGCCGGGTTAGGTATCATGGCAAATTCAAATACAGGCAGGCTGTTAATACCCGATACAAAATCGCCCAACGTGTTAACTACTGTATTGGTAATTACTGGCTCGTTAAAGTCGAAATATATGCCGGCTGTGTTAAACACCTGTGTGCCCAATGTAAGGTTTGGTTTAAGTTGTACAATCACATCTATGTAACCCTGGCTTGCCTCGTAATCGGCACCGCTATCGGGTAGGTTAATATTAGCAAACGTTACTACCAGCTGGCTGCCTATCATCTCTACAGTATGTGCGTGGCTGGCACCGGTTACTTTTACGCTACTAAGGTCAATATTGGCATCTATCACATCGCGTATTACTACATCGTGTGCAGGTGCGCTACCGGTATTCTGAAAACGGATACGGTACGAAAGGCGGCTGGTGCTAATTGGCACAATACCATGGCTACCCACACCCTTAGGCGATACGGCTTTATCGTTAGGGTCCCACGAACCGGTTACCGAATCGGCAACTACCGCTATGTTATTTTCAG
>JBJOOW010000047.1:0-2544 GCA_046051095.1 Bacteroidota bacterium
TAAAAGCGTACTGCAATACAATCCTTACATTAACAAACTACACCTGCTTGGCGATTCGTTTGATGAGTTAACCGATACGCTTAAACAGGAGAAGTACGACTACATAATAGACCTGCACAACAACCAGCGCACACTGTTACTTAAACTAAGGTTAGGCGTAAAGGCCTATTCTTTCAATAAGCTGAATATTGAAAAATGGCTGATGGTTAATTTTAAAATTAACCGCCTGCCAACTACGCATATTGTAGACCGTTACCTCGAAACCTGCGTGCCATTAGGTGTAACCAACGATGGTGAAGGGCTTGATTATTTTTTAGGCGAAGATGATAAGGTAGATATAGCTACCCTGCCCGAAGAGTTTCGCAATGGCTATGTGGCATGGGTAATAGGGGCCAAGCAGAATACCAAGAAGTTTCCTGCAACAAAAATTTCTGCAGCTCTCAATAGGCTTAATATGCCTGTAATGTTATTGGGTGGTAAAGAAGATAGCGCCGAAGCTGAAACAATAATGCAGCAGGTAAAAACCGCAGTACCCTTGTATAACGCCACAGGCAAGTACTCACTAAATCAATCGGCATCGTTGGTGCAACAGGCTAAGCTGGTAGTGGCTAACGATACAGGCCTTATGCACATGGCCGCAGCGTTTAAGCGGCCACTTATAACCCTATGGGGCAATACCATTCCGCAGTTTGGTATGTACCCGTACTTTGGTAAGCATAATATACCGCAGCAGCGCTTTGAAGTAGAGGGTTTAAGTTGCCGCCCATGCAGCAAACTGGGTTACAGTGCCTGTCCCAAAGGCCACTTTAAATGCATGAATGATATTGATGAAAGCAAGCTGGCTGGTGCAGTAGCTTTATTTTGGAAACAATAGCAGATTATATAAATGAGCAATAAAGACTTGCGGTAACGCTAAGTTCTTCCCTCTCTGCAGGAGAGGGAAGATGCCAACGGCAGATGGGTGAGGCCACTTACGACTTTACATTATACGCCGGCCCCATCTCGCGAATGATAAGCTCTATCATTTTTTCTTTCTGCGGGTCGTAGTTTTCTTTCAGGTCGTAACCATAGCGTTTGCCAACCAGTTGGTAAAACCATGCAGTAACACCACCTTTAAGCTCCTTTATTATATAGTAAGCATTGTTGCCGGTTTCGCGGTTAAGCAGTTTAAACAGCATTTCGCCCTGGCCTACGCTCAGGTCTTTCAGTTCTTTTTCAAACTTGGTGCGCATTTCCTTTTCTACATCTTTACGGTAGTGCCGGTAGCCGCGTTTGCTGTCGTTATCTTTTTCGGTTTTAAGTTCGGCGTACAGCTGGTTGGCTATTTTTACATAAGGCATTACCTTTTGTATGCGGCTTTTGTACTTGTAGTACGTCATCCAATCTTCGGCAGATTTGAACGCAATAACATTTACATCGCGCAGGTTTACAGTAGCAATGGTATCTATACCGTTTGCGGTAGTATCCAGCACATATTTTACAGGCTCATCGTGCACCAGTTGCGTACCGCCCCTAAGCTTCTGCGTATCTTGCGCAGTAGCTACTTGCACCCAAACGAACAAAATTACAGCCACTATGGTTTTCATATGTGTGTGTTTACACATGCTATTCAAAGCACGTACCAATATTATAACGCAGGGCAATAAATTCTGATACATAAGCTACTGTGAATTTATTTAAAATATTTTAGCAATCTGCTGCTTAAAATCAGATCCAAAGGCCGGTTTATAACATTGCTCCCGTATATTATTTTTGCCGTTAGCTATGAATAAGCCATTCATTTTGTTGTTTTTAGGCTTACTGTTGTTGTTTAACGCAACGGCACAGCAAACCGTTGCTGTAATTAGTAAGTGCGGCGGGGTAGATTCTGTAACTATACCTGCAATAACCGATAACGACCACGATGGTATGGACGACCAGCTAGAGCAGATGCTGATAGACCGGTTTATGCCCACGTTTATTGAGTTTGATAACGAAAGTTGTCCCGGCCCGGCTACCGATGGCACAGGTGATAGTAACCTGGTAGTTTGTCACATATACCCTATACCACAACAATATACAGCTAACACCAATTTAAGCTTGGTACTTACCAACCCGGTGGCTGTTGTGCCAAGGGGCGGGTTGTACACCGGCCTGGTGTGGTACAACACTATTATTAAAGTAAACGCGGCTCTGTTGTATGGCGAAGACTGTGGCCTGCTGGGACACACTGCCGATGTAGAAGGATTTAACTACTCGCTACGTTACATTGGTCCCGATACGCTGGCCGGTTGGATGTACGACACTGTAATGCAAAACTGGATAGGAGCAAAAATCCAAACCATCTCGCACGAGGGTACTTTATGCGAGCAGATAGAAACCTTTGCATACCGCAGTGCACTGGCACCTACCGGTAAAGATACAGTTTACTGTTCGCCCGATAAACACGGCAATTACCTTACTATTGGCGGTTGTGGTGCTTCTGTTATCTGCAACCCAGGTTGCGGCGGTATACCATCGCATAAAAATGTAAAGGCAGTTAACATTGGCGAACCAAACGCATCG
>JBJOOW010000048.1:0-3752 GCA_046051095.1 Bacteroidota bacterium
CCTCTACTGCTGTTCGCCCATCGGTAACATTCCCGGGTCCGGGTACCTATCCGGTTACGCTTACCTATACGGCACACAATGGCTGCACCGGCACTATTACCTACAATGCAGTAGTTAGCAATAACACTTGTGATACCAATTTCTCTATTTACTACCCTGGCTTGGATTATATCTATCCTTACGCTACCGATACCGGCACTGGCCAGAACAGCTATTACTGGACCTTCGGCGATGGAACCGGTACATCGGGTGTTGCGCCAATACACTACTATACTACATCGGGCACTTACCTGGTTTGTATGACGGTTACAACACCAAACTGTACGGCTACGAATTGCAAAGAGGTTAACATTACTATTGAACCGACTTATTCTATACTGGGTTATGTAAGTAAAAACGCCCAATCGTATAACGTGTGCGATGCGTATGTATACCTGATAAAGGAAGATTCGGGTTTCTTAACAGCTATCGATACGTTCGACCTTACAGCCGATACCGGCGCATGCAATAGCCATTTTTACTTTACCGGTTTGCCGGGCGGTACTTATTACTTAAAAGCAGCATTGGCTTCTACCGATGCCGATTATGCCAACTATCTGCCTACCTATAGCACACAACACCTTAACTGGGCCGATGCCGATGCTATTAGCTTTAGCGGCAACTCTCACGGTGGATCTGCAAACGTAGATTTGATACCAGGCACTAACCCTGGCGGCCCCGGCTTTGTGGGCGGTTGGGTATCGCAGGGTGCAGGTTTAGGTATTGGCGGTGGTGTCGATGAAACACGTGCCGCAGGCGACCCTTTACCGGGCATACAAATTAACCTGCTGAACGCTGCCGGCGCACCGGTGGGCTATACCTACAGCGATGCCAACGGCCATTTTAGCTTTGGCAATCTGGCACTGGGCACTTATAAAATATATGCCGAGGTGTTTAATAAAACACCAATAGATTTAACGTTTACGCTTACGCAAAACAATCCATCGGTAGATAACGTGCAGATTGAAGTAAACAGCAGCAACACCGTTGGTGTGCAGGACCTGCAAACTATGTTTGTAGATGCACTGATGCCTAACCCAACCAATGCTACCGCTACATTAGCTGTAACCGTTAAGCAAACCGCTACCGCTACACTTACCATCCGCGACCTTACCGGCCGCACCGTAAGCACACAGCAACTGCAATTGGTATCGGGTGCCAACAACATAGCCGTTAACGTGGCTAACCAGCCCGATGGCGTTTACTTTATAGAGCTTGCCGGCCAAAGCGGCAACCGCGTACTAAAACTGGTGAAAACACATTAATAATTTGGCGTTGTAGATTTCGGCCGCTGTGGTTGTTACCGCAGCGGCCTTTTTATTTTTATAGCTCTGCTATATAAGCGCCCTGCCGGCTTACATCGTAGTAGGGTATGTTCAGCCGTTCGCAATCTTCTTTCCATTGTTGCAGCCGTTTGTTTTTATTCGATGAATCGAACACCAGCAGTTTAAAATTGCAGATGTGTTGCAGCTCATCTATATACAACCGCGGGTTATGCGATACAATTACCCAATCGGCCTGTAACCGGTTATGCAATGCTGCGGTGTGGTGGTTAATGCTGCTATCAATTACCAGTATGGTTTTACCTTCAAACTGTAGTATATGCCCGCCGCTTACCGGTAAGGCCTGCACCGGTTGGTTATCGCTCACATCGTGCATATACCGGTAAGGGTTTATCTGGTTTTTAAGTTTTATGGGGTTGTTGCTAAGGCTATCGTCGAACAGGTTATAACTACAGTTACCGCTTATTAACGACATAGCCTGTAGCTTAGGCACACAGTATACTATCATTTTCTTTTGCCGGCTTTGTTGTATCCGCTCTGCCGAGTTATAGGTTACAAGCACTACAACTATTGCCATACCGGCTATAAACACTTTGCTGCGCCGCTCCACAGTAAGCCAGCCAAACAGCAATAGCAACAGGTACAGCAGCAGCATCTCGGCCAGGGTTATACTTATGCCATCGGTTACATTATACGGTATAGTATCTATTAAAAAAGTTACGTTGTTAAGCGCGGTAAGCAGCCCGTTAAACACAGCACCGGTAATGGTGTTAAGCACTGCAATTTCGCCAAGGGCACATAAGGCGGTACCGGTAAACAGCACAAAATTGCTGAGTGGTATTATTACTATGTTGGCCAACAAAAACCAGTTGGGAAACTGGTGGAAATAATACAGGCTTAGCGGCAGGGTAGCAAGCTGTGCTGCCAGCGATACCGCCACCAGCGACCATACAAAATCTAACCCGTAAATAAACAGCCAGCGCCAATCGTATTTGGCAGCGGCCAGTAGTTTGCCTTTAAAGCCATGTGCCCGTTTGTAGGCTTTGGGCTTACTGCTGCCTACAGGTACCAGCGCATAAATTTTGGGGTACATAAATACTATGCCCAACACGGCCAGGTAACTTAGCTGAAAACCCACCTCGGTTACTATAAACGGGTTTATTACAATAAGCACCAGCGCGCTGCCTGCTACTATGTTGTACATGTTTACATGCCGCGCCATGGTAAGGCCTATTTGTATAAGGCTAAACATAAGCGCCGACCGCAACACCGATGGGCTGAGGCCGGTAAGGCAGGCGTAAAACCACATAAAGCCAATTATAAAAACGGCTTTACCTATACGCGCTTTTTTGGTTTGGTTACCTGCCCACCCCAGTAAAAAGTTGAGCATTAAAAACATAACACCCACGTGCAGCCCGCTTACACTTAGCACATGCAGGGTACCGGCGTTGGTATAGGCGCGCATTATATCGGTGGTCATATAATCGTTATAGCCCAGCATAATGGCGGCTGCTACAGCAAAGTTATCGGCACCGGTAACGTACCGGTTAAGCACGTTTAAAAAGTATGCCCGCACGGCATATACTTTACTTAACAGCAGGTTACCCTTACTGCCGTCTGCAACCCGCCAGCTACCGGGCGCTAAAAACACCCGGTGGTAAATGTTGTGGTATGCCTGGTAGCGTTTAAAGTTAAACTCGCCGGGGTTTTTGGGTGTAGCAAACTCCTCTACCTTGCCGGCAAGTGTAACCACATCGCCGTACTGCAGATTAACCGGTTTGGCGCTGCGCAGTATGTATAGCAGTATTTTACCGGTGGTGTAGGTGGTGCTATCGCGGTTGTGTATGGCGGTTACCTCTGCCACGGCAGCCAGGGTCTTTTCTTTCTGTACCGGTGGCTGTATTATGCGCACGGTAAATACCGGTTGGCCGTATATATAGTTTTTAAAATGGCTGCTGTAATTGGTATCGGTATTAAGCCAGGTAAGCAACCAGCCCAATGTAAACAGCAGCACCATTGCTGCACCACCGCTTACCAAACGCCACCGGTATTGCAGGTTGGTGTTTTGCAGTTGTATAACAGCCAGCAGTGTAAGGCACAGCACCATTATAGCAACACTAACACCAACAACCGGCAGGCTTACTGCATTAAGGCAATACACACCCAAAGCCACACCTGCAATAAGCGGTATGGTAATGCGTATAAGGGGTATATTATTCCATATGCTGCGCATGGATAATTAAAAATGCATGTTAATTTTAATTGAAGATAATATTTAATGGATGCGCTGCGCGGTTATAGATTTGTTAGCTTTACTTGCGCAGAGTCCCGAAACGGAGGCTCTGCCGGGGGGGGGTATTGATTTATTTAATTAATGTAGCTATAAGCTACCAGCCAGCTGGAGAGGATAGCGATAGGGGGCATTACAGA
>JBJOOW010000049.1:0-2987 GCA_046051095.1 Bacteroidota bacterium
GAATAAGTATGGCCGACCCTTATAAAAACCCACAGTATTACAGCCTGGATTGCTCGTATGATATGCTGCATATAAACCAGACCTGCATACCGGGCTATACACAACAGCTGCAACAGGCTTATCTGCTACTTATTAAATAAGGCTTACTTAACCCTACCCGGGTTTTTATTTACAAAATCGGCCCAGCCGTTTGCTTTTTTTACTGCTGCCCTTTTTTCGGTTGGGGTTTGCATAGCCGGTGCGCCCTGAAAATGGTGGCACAGTGCTGCGGCCAGTCCGTCGGTGGCATCTAAAAATTTAGGCTGCAACTCGAACTTACAAATATGTTGCAGCATGGCGGCAACCTGCTCTTTACTGGCGTTGCCATTACCGGTTACACTTTGCTTTATTTTTTTGGGCGAGTATTCTACCACCTCTACCCCCTTAGCCAGTACCGAAGCAATGGCTACACCCTGCGCACGGCCCAGCTTAAGCATGCTCTGCACGTTTTTACCAAAAAACGGCGCCTCTATAGCGCAGGTAACCGGGTGGTAGTTATCTATCAACCCGCCAATTTTTTCGTAAATAATGCGCAGCTTTTGTAAGGGGTTTTCGTACTTGCTAAGTTGTATTACACCCATGCTAAGCAGGGTAATTTTGCTACCCTCTACCTGTATAATACCATAGCCAAGTACTATAGTACCGGGGTCGATACCCAATATGATTTGTTTTTTAGGTGCAGGCATGATGTATTAAAGATTGTAAGATTAAAAATTAAAAGATTAATACCAGTCCTCAATAGGCAGCAATTTTCAATTTTTCAATCTTAAATCTACAATCGCGCTATCTTGCCGGCGTGAATTTGCTGCGCAATAAAAATGTACTGCTTACTTTAAAACTATTGCTGTTAGTAGCTATGGGCTGGTTTATTGTAAAGCAGTTATTTATAGCTAACAACATTGCTGCACAATGGCTGGCGTTTAAGCAAAGTATACAAGGCGGCAACCTATACCTGCTGGTGTTAGCCATTGCACTGATGCCGGTAAACTGGCTGCTGGAAACTGTAAAGTGGCAGGTGCTTATAAAAAGCAAAGAGCCGTTTATCAATCTTTTTAAATCGGTACTGGCCGGTACCACTATGGGTTTTGTAACACCGGCGCGTGCCGGCGAGTTTGTAGGCCGGGTGCTGTTTGTGGCCGAAGAAAACAAGGCGCGTATATTTTATTTAAGCTCTATTGGTGGTATAGCCCAATCGGTAGCTACACTGCTGGCAGGTATGTACTTTGTATGGCTGTGGACTGACAACACCCTGCTGAACGGGATAACCGCTGGCATAGCTATGGCCTTTACGGTGGTGTATTTCAGGTTCGATATACTAAACGGGTTTATATCGCAAAGCGCGTTTTTACAAAAGCACAGCCTTACCATTAACCCGGCCGAATTGCCCACCCTGCGTGAGCAGGGGCTGGTACTGGGGCTATCGCTGGTACGGTTTGGGGTGTACCTAAGCCAGTATGTGCTACTACTTATGCTGATGGGTATTAGCAGCAACTATTTTGTGCTGGCAGTGCATAGTGGTGTATTTTTGGTAGCGCAAACGTTTTCGCCGGTTATGCCTTTTATAGATATTAGTTACCGCGGGGGCAGCGCCTTGTATGTGTTTGGCAAACTTACCGGCAACAACCTGGGGGTACTTACTGCGGTAATGCTGGTATGGTTTATTAACCTGGTGGTGCCATCGCTGTTGGGGTATGTGTTTATAGCACAACACAGCAATGCCGGAAAGCAAATTAATAAATTATAAATATATTTAATATTTAAAAATACCGCTTACAAAGGGGTTAACATTTTTAAGGGAGGGGTATTAACATTGAAATTTGTAAAGCATTAAATACCAGCCAAATAAACACACAGGGGGTTAACATCGTTTTAAAAATCATAAAAACATAACGGGCAGGGCAACCAATAAGCCACATAAAACCAACCTGATACATTATAATAAAATATACATAGCAGCAGATGTTTACACACGAATACTTTATGAAACTGGCTTTAAAAGAAGCCGCCTATGCCTACGAGGAAGATGAGGTGCCGGTGGGGGCTTTGGTAGTATGCAACAATAAAATAATAGGCAAGGGCTATAACCAAACCGAGCGGTTGAAAGATGTAACAGCCCATGCCGAGATGATAGCCATAACAGCAGCAAGCAATTACCTGGGTGCAAAATTTTTAGAGGAGTGTACGTTGTATGTAACACTGGAGCCCTGCCTGATGTGTGCAGCCGCTTTAAAGTGGGCGCGCATAGGTACGTTGGTGTATGGCGCCAGCGATGCCAAGGCCGGCTATACCGTTACACCGGGGCGTGTATTGCACCCTAAAACCGAAGTAGTAAACGGCATACTGGCAGAAGAGTGTGGCGGGCTGGTAACAGGATTTTTTAAGCAGAAGAGAGCTGACAAATAATATCCAATTACCAATGTGCAATTATCAAATAATACAAAGCAGCTAACCCAAAGGTTTTGTATTTTAATAACACGCGTGGGTTAGCTGCATTTTAAAAACCTGTTACATTCGCAGGTGGAATTAATTAATCTTCATTTTTAAAAACATACTTATTATGGCATTTACATTACCAGCACTCCCTTATGCATTCGATGCGCTTGAGCCGCATGTTGATGCAAGAACCATGGAAATTCACCACGGCAAACACCACAACGCTTACGTTACCAACCTTAACGCAGCCGTAGCAGGTACTGAGTGGGAAAGCAAATCGCTTGAGGAAATATTGGCTAACATCAGCAAGCTATCGCCAGCTGTACGTAACAACGGTGGCGGCCACTGGAACCACTCTTTCTTTTGGCAGATAATGGGCCCTAACGCAGGTGGTAACCCTACCGGCGAAGTAGCAGCTGCTATCGACAGCGCTTTTGGTTCGTACGATAATTTTAAAACAGAATTTGCTAAAGCAGGTACTACACGTTTTGGTTCGGGCTGGGCATGGCTTACTG
>JBJOOW010000050.1:0-3270 GCA_046051095.1 Bacteroidota bacterium
TTTAAGCACCGGTGCTTTTGCCCAGCAAAAGTACGGGCATATCGATTCGGACGATATTTTAAACTCTATGCCCGTTTTTAAGCAATTGAACGCTACGCTGGAATTTAAACGCAAAAAGAAAAAAGGAAAAACTTTTTTTTTTCACGCGGCGCAAATATAGTTTTTCGGGTTAATCGGTAAAAAAAGGCCCTTTCGGGCCGTTAATAAACGTTGTTAAGCAGGTTTAATTGCCTGATTTTAAGCTGATACCAAGTGCAGCCAAAATATCGTTGCTACGGTCGTAACGGTCGCTGGCGTACAACATGCTGGGGCCGCTGCTACGGTCGAATATAAAATCGAAGCCTTTTGCAATGGCGTATTTCTGTATCTCGTTGTATATTTTATCCTGTATAGGTTTAATCAGTTCCTGGCGTTTTTTAAACAGCTCGCCGCTTGGGCCAAACTTGGCTTTCTGAAACTCTTTTACCTCTTTTTCTTTGGCTTCTATTTCTTTAATTTTTTGTTGTTTCATAGGCTCGGTCATCAGCACCTGCTCTGCCTGAAACTGTTTGTACATATCATCAACGCCTTTCATTTTAGCCTCAACATCTTTCTGCCAGCCTTCGGCAATTTTATCTAATTGTTTTTGCGCTTCGTTGTAAGCCGGCATTTTACCCAGTATAAACTCCATGTCTACATAGGCAAATTTTTGGGCGTAGGTGCTGGCACTTAAAAGCAGCACTATGGCTATAGCACTTATCTTTTTCATAACGTTTGTAGTTGTTTTAACTGTTGTGTTATTAGTTGAGGGTTTCATTGTTTGTGTTTTACCGGGTATGACCAATTATGCTGCCAAAAGAAAAACATGTTCGGCAATTTTCACAAATCGTAACATCCGGGCTATTTGCACAAGCCCATCCATTAATCCGGTTCGCGGCCAAGTATAATTCTGAACTCGCCGTACTTGCTGAAAATGTTTTTACCACTACCCAGCTGGCCGTATTTGGCTTTATCTACACCAAAGCCGTAGTCGAAACCAAGCAAGCCGAACATAGGCAGGAACACACGTACACCGGCACCCACCGAGCGGGCCAGCTCGTACGGTTTGTACTCGCGTATACCGGTCCAGTAGTTACCGGCATCGGCAAATATTAGTGCATAAATAGTAGCCGACTGGTTAAGCGATATTGGGTAGCGCAGCTCCATGCTAAACTTATTGTAAATAGGTGCACCGCCTGGCGAAGGGGTCATTACCTTGTAACCGCGGAACGATACAATATCGCGGCCCAGCTGTGTACCGGCATTCAGGTTACTTAAACCATCGCCACCAAATTCAACACGCTCAAACGGCGAGTAACCTACGCGTTTGTTGTACAAGCCCAGGAAACCCATATTGGCCGAAGCCTTAAATACCAGGTTTTTCCAGATAGGTGTGTACCACTCCATCATTATTTTCCATTTGTGGAACTCTACAAACTTATATCGGTCGGCATCTGGCAGGGCCGGATTGTCGTAGTCGAGATTTTTACGCGAGTTGAAGATAAGCGAGTACGGCAGCGTAAACTTACCCTGTACCATAAAGTAGAAACCACGGTTATAGAACGTAGGCGCTACCAGGTCGCGCGAATCTCGCGACAGGGTTAGCTGCAGGTTTAAGTTAGTAGAGCGCCCGTTGGTGAAAATGAAATAGGTGCTGTAGTTTTTAAGTATGTAGTGCTGAAACTCTATACCAACCTCGGCAGTGAAGAAATCATCGGGCCATTTAAGGCGTGTGCCTAAACCAAGGTATACACTGGTAGAGTAGTAGCTACCGTTGATTTTGGTATAGTCGAGCGGGTTAAAGGTGTTAGCGCGCAGGCGGTTAAACGCAAAGTTTAGCGACTGTGGTTTTTTGCCGCCCAGCCATGGCTCGGTAAACGATACGCTGTACGATTGGAACGCACGGCCGTTAGAGTTTACACGTATACCCAAACGTTGCCCATCGCCACTTGGCAGCGGGCTCCACGATTTTTTATCGGCTATGTTGCGTAGCGAGAAGTTGGTAAAGTTAACCCCCAGTGTACCAAATATACCACCGGCACTACTTTGCGTAGCACGGCCACCATAACCGGCGCTAAGTTCCAGCTGGTCGCTTGGTTTTTCTACCACGCGGTACTCAATATCTACTGTTCCGTTTTCGGGGTTAGGTATAGGTACTACATCTAACTGTTGTGGGTCGAAATAGCCCAGGTTTACAATTTCGCGTTGCGAACGTATTAAATCTGTACGGCTGAATTTGTTGCCCGGCAGGGTGCGCAGTTCGCGGCGTATTACGCGCTCGCTGGTTTTGGTGTTACCCAATATACGAACCTCGCGGATAGTAGCCTGCGCACCTTCGTTAAAACGTAGTTCAATATCGATAGAGTCGCCATCTATTTTAACCTCCATAGGGGTTACACTGAAAAACAGGTAGCCATCATCCATGTACAGCGAGCTGATATCGCCGCCGTTGGGGTTCATAGATATGTGCTCATCCAGCACTTTCTGGTTGTAAACCTCGCCGCGTTTTATGTTTAATATTTTGGCAAGTACAGTATCGTGGTACTTGGTGTTGCCGTTAAAGTAAATATTGCGGAAATAGTATTTGCGGCCCTCTTCTACACGTATATCTATAATCAGATTGTTACCGCCCGAAGGGTCGCGGTAAATAGAGTCGGAAACAATGCGGGCATCGCGAAAACCCTTGCTGTTGTAATAGTCAATCAGCTTATGTTTATCGTCTTCGTAATCGCCGCGTTTAAATTTAGATGCTTTAAAAAAGTTTAGGTTAAGGTAACGCGATGAGTAGTCGTAAGCACGCATTACCGACAGGTTGCCAAATACCTGATACCACTTAATGGTGATAGAATCGCGGGCAAAGTTCTTTTTAAAGCGGAAAAGCCCATCCAGATCAAACTTTACCTTTTCGTGGGTTTCTTTAAGCTGGCGTTTAAGTACTGCCTCGGGTACCTCGCGGTTACCGGTAATGTTTATCTGCTCTATTTTAACCTTGGCACCTTTGTTAACCAGTATTTTAAGCCTTACGCTGTTAGGCATACTGCTATCTACTATCTCCAGTATACGTACATCGGTGTTAAGGAAACCCTTATCGATGTAGTAGTTTTTAATAATGTTGATGGTTTGGCTGCGTACGTTTTCGGTATAAATACTACCGCCGTGGATAGGTATTTTTTTGCGCAGTTCATCTACATCGCTGGTTTTAAGGCCGGGGAAGGTGAAAGGGCCTATGCGCGGACGTTCTTCTACTTTAAT
>JBJOOW010000051.1:0-18027 GCA_046051095.1 Bacteroidota bacterium
AGTTTATCGCCGGTAGCGCTCTCTTTAGTGCTAAGAGAATCGCTGGCGGCAATGTTATCGGCAGCCTGCTGGTATTCGGTGCTGTTAGGATCGGCATTGGCATTACCGGTTACGGTACGCACCACGCGTTGGAAACCAATAAAGCTGCTGTACTGGCTCCAGTAAGCCGATACATCTATAAACACTTTCTTTCTAATCTCGGTACGGTAACCAAAATCTACCGATAGCACATGCTCTGGTTTAAGAGGGGCAAGCGTAGTAGGTTTAAGTATTTTACTAGGGTCTTTATCGCCGATAGTGCCCGGTGTACGATAGTAATCGAGCACCGATTCGCGGGTAAACAGGTTGGTATAACCGTTCAGGTTACCTACCAGGAATAATCGGCCTATGTCAAGGTACAGGTACTGATCCTGCAGCGTAGGTGTACGGAAAGCAGAAGTAACCGAAGCCCGGAAGGTGTGGTCGCTTTTGCCAGCGTTGTACGTATAAACGATAGATGCACGAGGAGAAACCTGTGCTTTAAAATTCGAGTTTTTATCTACACGCACCGAGCCAATCAGCTTAAGGCTTTCGTCTTTCAACAATCGTTTGGTGGCCTGTAAGTAGGCACCAACCTCGTGTACACGTATAACGCGGCCGGCAGTATCTTCAAATATGGTACCGCGGCTGTTTGGCATGTATATACGGTACGATACACCGGTGATGATATCCAGCCATTTTACAAAATCCCAGTTATACTGGCCTTCCAGGTGGTACATCATCGACTTGTCGTAGAAACGTGTACCATCCAGCGAGTTGGCATTTTTAACCAGCTTGTTAAAGCTATCGGTAAATAAGCGTGAGCCCGATTTAAACCAGGCAGAATCGGCATATAAACGTGCCTGGCGGTGTGCCTCATCTACGTTGCCCTGTGTAACACAATCTTCGCAGAAACCATTGGTAAGTGTATCCAGTACATCAAAGTATTTCTCTACATAGCGCGACACATACTCGGGTGCTGCTGCACGTGAAAGGTATGCACCGGTAAGGCCCAGGTTATACGATTTGCCTGCATCTTCAATAGCACCGTATGCTCTTACAAAAAAGTTTTTGCCTTTTAGTTCAAGCTTTGGCTGGTGGAAAGTAAACTCCTTAATCTGGTAACGGGCAGTAGCCTGGTAAACAGCTGTACCGTAACCAAATTTATAGGTACCGGTAAGTTCAAGGTCTTTCTTAAAACGGTAGTGAAACTCGGTAGAGAATTTTAAGCTCTTGGCTTTGTAATCGGCTACTTCTTTTTCCATATAACCCGGTGCAAGTACGTGCAGTGTGCCGGGGCTGGCAATAGGGTTAAAATCTAACCAGCTGTTAAGTTTAATAATGTTGTTTTTATCTTCCTGTGTATAGTCGGCAGTAACCGGGTCGTATTGTTTTTCGCGCAGAATAGAAGATGCATTAATATCCAGTGTAAGCTTACCGTAACGGTTAAACGAATCATCGGTAGCTATCCAGTCCTGCATTTGCATATACTCGCCGGTAAACTTAATGGCAAACTTTTGCTGCTTGCCAAATGCCTGCGCATAACGTATCTGTGCATCTACATAAGGGCCAGGCATAGTGGTACCGCCGCCTTTAAGCTGCAAAGAAAGGCCCTGAAAATCGTACGGGTTTTTGCTACGCATAGATACCACACCCTGCATGGCGTTGGCACCATACAGCGATGAAGCTGCACCCGAAATAATCTCTACGCTTTCCAGGTCAAGGTCGTTAGCACCAACCATATTACCGATAGGAAAGTTAAGGCCCGGCGCCTCGTTATCTACCCCATCAATAAACTGTTTGGTACGCAGCGAACGGGTATCGCCGAAACCGCGCAGGTTAATTACTTTGAAACCGGCAGATGTAGTTACAATATCTACACCTTTAAAGTTACCGATGCTCTGGTAAAAATCGCCCGATGCTGCGCTCTTAATTTCGCGCGAGGTCATCTTCTCAATCTGTACCGGTGCCTGCTTAATACTTTCGGCTACGCGAGATGAACTTACCACCACCTCTTGTGTAGAGATAGCGTTAGGCTCAAGCGCAATGCTCCAGCTGGTGGTAGTAGCAATAGGAAAATCGCGGCTTACAAAGCCTATGTACGATATGGTTATTGTTTTTGCATCAGCAGCTACTTCAATGGTAAACTTACCATCGGCATCGGTAGCGGTACCGGTTGTAGTGCCTTTAACCAATATAGTTGCACCAACCAATGGTTCCTTGGTTGAAGCGTCGGTAATTTTTCCTGATATAGTGCGGGTTTGTGCGAAAAGGGCGAATGTTGTAACTACCATCGCCAGAAGTAGTAGAGCTTTCTTCATGTTGGGGTTTCGATTTGGATTTTTTGAGCCATCCGAAGATAACAAAATATTGAAATGACAAAGTTTTAGTTTAACCAAAAAGCAAAGGTCCGGTAACATTACGCTACCGGACCTTTTTTAATATATGATTTCTTAAAATTTACCGCTCAACCGTAAAGCGAACTGTATTGCTGTTACCATCTTTCAATTTAACCGAAAGCAGGTAAACACCATTGCTCAGGTTGCTTACATCTACCGGTTGGTCGTATGCATTCATGTCTTTCATTTCGGCAACCGTTCTACCGGTAAGGTCAACTATAGCCAACGACTGCATAGGTTGTTGTAAGGTGTTTATAGCAACATGCAGAACTGATGAAGCCGGGTTAGGGAACGCGCGCATTTCTACACGGCCTTTTACCTCGCGTATACCGGTTGGTTCGCCATAGGTATCGTCTATTAATAAACGGTACAGGCGCGGGGTGGTGTAACCCATAATGGTGTCGATGTATCGCTGCGCTTTGGTTTGCGAAGCTGTAGGGTTAATAGATGGGTTGGTACCATCGTACCAGTTCCATGGTTCGAAGCTTTGACCATAGAAAGGATACAGACCATCGATAGAAGTTGTTTGCACACCACCCTGAATATTTTTAGGGCCCGCAGCAAACGAGTTTGGCGAGAAGCCACTGTTTAAGCCCATACGCTCTACCACCGGCATAAAATCGCCCGAGCCGCTAACCTCTATTACCGGTTGCAGGGTAGTGGTAATAACCACGGCAGTGTTGTATGGGGTAAGTGTTTCGTCGGCACCCTGAAAAGCAATAACCGGTGTTTCGCCGGCTTCTATCAGGCTGGTATCGGCAACAGCGCCACCCAGTGCTAATACCGCATTAAATGCCGATGAGTAGCCGGGATAGTTGTTGGTGTTTTGTGTACCTCCAAAACCATCGAAGTTTCCGGTTAAAGTAGTATCAATATATGGAATACCGTTCAGGTCAAGCACCTTTGGTATCTCCAGCTCGGCGGGTTTATTAAGGTTACCGGCAGCAAGTGCAACATACGCACCGCTGTTAGAACCGCCCAGTACAAAACGGGTAGGGTCTATACCCCACTGGTTGCTGTTAGAGTCTACATCGTGACGGAAATAACGGATACAGTTTTTTACATCCTGCATGGCACGGTAAACCGCATTAATAATGGTTTTAGATTTGGTATCCTGATCGGGTGCTGTTGGATTCCAGCCCAGGCGGTAGGTCATACTTACTGCCACATAGCCGCGCTTGGCAAAACGGTTGCAAAGCTCCACTATGCAGTGTTCGTTTTTATCGGCAAAGTTAAAACCGGTCAGCGAGCCATCGAGGAACGAACCGGCGTGCATGAGTATTACAACCGGGCGGCTGGTAGCGGTATCGCCTTCGGGGCGGTACACATCCATTTTTAACTGCTGGCTGGCATTAAAGCCAGAGCCAAAGGTTTTGTTTTGGCCATAGGTAATGTTAGAGTCTATTTTTACCGTGCTGAAAATTTCATCGAGGTAGCGCACTGTTTGCGCCTGGCTAAACCCGGCAAGCAACAGCGCACAAAACATAAGGGAGTAACGTACATTTTTGAGCATAGCGTTTGTTTTAGTTTATGCTAAGTTAATCAGAATAGGCGTGTTACGAAATTGTTTAACCAAAACAAAAACGCCCCGGTTACGGGGCGCTTAGTTTTACCAGTTGGTTTTTATTTTATCGTAACCCTTTTTCAGGTTTTCGCTATCAATGTTTACCAGTATACTGCCGTATATCATACGGCCTACTGCAGGGCCGCCGTAAGTCTGGTAGTTTTTCTTACTTATAAGGTTACTGCCACCCAACTTAAAGGTGGTAAATATTTTAGCCCATTCGTAACTAACCTGTGCATCGAGCAACGAATACGATGGTATTGAGCCGCTGAACTGTGGCGAGCCTTCGAACACAAAGCCTTTAATCCACTTAAAGTTTACGTTAAAGGCAAAACCCTTTACGTTGCCCAGCTTAATATCCTTACCGCTAATGCCCACATTAAATTTATGCTCGGGTGTATTAAACGCCGGAATGATAGGGTCGGTGCTACCCATTTTGTTCAACTTGTTCCAGCTGTAGTTACCGTTAAACGAATAGTTGTTTACAAAGAAATAATTGAACCCTACCGATGCACCATAGGTCATTACCTGATCTTTTGCATTGGCGGCCACGCGGTATATCTGGCGGATGCTGTAATTGGTATCGCCGATAAGGGTAACGGTTGAGTTAAGCGAAGTACCAATCTGGTAGCCCAGAAAATCGCGGTACCAGCTAATGTATGCGCTACCATCTACATACACCTTTTTGGCAAATATGCCTTTGTAGCCCAACTCGATAGTACGCACCTTTTCGGGGCGAACGGCCGGTACATTAAACCACTTTAAAAGGTTTTTATCGTTAGGGGTAGAGCCCAGATAATTCTGGAACGACTCTACGGTAACCAGCGAATCGACACCGTTAAGATTACCGATTAATATAGCACGGCCTACGTTGTAATACAGGTATTGGTCCTGCAGGGTAGGGTTACGCACCGCCGAAGAAAACGACAGACGGATGGTGTGGTTGTTTTTGTGCGAGTAAACAATAGATGCTGCCGGTGTAATAATAGGGTCCCACTTTCCGTCTTTACGTTTCCAGGCAAAGTTCTGGTTACGGTCAAAACGTACGGTGCCGGTTAGTATAATGGCGTTAAACTCATCTATATCAAACTTCTTATTCAGGCTAAGGTAAACGCCCACCTCCCAGTTGGTAAGCTTGCGGCGGGTAAAATCAAGTACCGAAAAGCTGTCTTTATTAAGTGCATTGTATTCATTTACGGTAACATTACTTATATCTCCGGTATTAATATTACGAATTCGGTAGTTGGTAATGGTATCGCTGAATATTGTACCCTTCGAATCGGGGAAATACATGCGGAAACTACCACCTACCAATATGTCGAGTATATTCTTCTGCGCGCCTTTCTTTTTTACATCAAACTTGTACTCGCCCTGCAGGTGGAACATTTTGCTGCGGTCGTAAAACATGGTGCCGTTTTGCTCAAATGCCGTACGCGAGGTAATGGCCGCCAGCGAATCGCGGTAGGCTTGTGTGCCGGGTACTAAACGTGCCTTGCCAAATGCATTAGATGAAACCGTATCGGCATAGGTGCGGGCCTGTGTGTGCCACAGCGTTAACGAGTCGCCGTTTTGTGCCAGTATCGAATCGTAAGCGGCATTAACCATAGCCCTTATACCGGCCCACTGGCTGGTATCGCTGGTAATAGTAGCGGGGTACCAGTAGTTTTGAAAACCGGGGCGGCTGGGGTCAATATCGTTAGAGGTAGACGGCGAATAAATGCCCAACAGCTGATTAACCTTGCTAACCGGCGCCGATACACCACTGCCACCAACCGACCAAAACTGCGAGTAAGCTGTACTCCACTGCTCTATACTTTTTTGCGCATCCTGCAGCTTAATGGCAGTAAACACGGCATCGTAACTGTTGCCGGCGTTCTCCATAGTAGTATAGGCACGTATGTAAAATTTATCGGGTTGTATAATTTCGGCGCGCAACTGGTGTATGCGTATGTTATTTATGCTATAGCGGTTATCGCCCTGATAAACAGTGGTACCGTAACCAAAGTTGTAGGCAATACGGGCCTCTATCTTATCGGTAATTTTATAGTACAGGCCGGTGTTGGCTTTAATGTTGCGTATGTTATAATTCAGTACGTCTTTCTCATTATATCCGGTACGGAAAATCTGCCCCAGGCCCGGTTTTAAACGGCGGCTGCTGGGGTCATCAAAGTTCAGCGAGTTTTTGGTAGGTAGCTCATCGCCATAGCGGTTAACAGCATCGTAACCGCCGTAGTTGGTGGCCGGCTGCCACGAGTTGGTAGCCGCAGCAAGGTTAGTAGCCTGCCAGTCATCGGCGCGCAGGTAGCTGGCATTAAGCTTAAAGGCAAATTTATCCTGACCGCTTTTGTTTTTATACGACTTAGCAAAGCGGATAGCCCCCTCAAACAGGTTGCGCTCGGCACCCTTTACATATACACTAAGCCCGTTGTGGTAAAACGGGTTTTTGGTTTGCAGGTTAATAACCCCGTTAAATGCGTTGGGGCCATACAGCGGCGACGAGGCACCTACTATCAGGTCTACCTTTTGTATGTCTATTTCGCTAGCGCCGGCAAAGTTACCTACACTAAAGTTTAGCCCCGGGGCCTGGTTATCGGCACCATCCAGCAATTGCAGCGACCGAACAGGAGAAGTAGAGTTAAACCCACGGGTGTTTATTACCACGAAGCCCAGCGAAGCGGTTGTCATATCTACGCCTTTAAGCGTGCCCAGGCCTTCGTAAAAAGTAGATGAAGCTGTTTGCTTAATGGCGCCCAAGCCCATGCTTTCTACCGTAAGTGGGCTCTGTTTCTCTTTTTCGGTAATACGGCTATCTACTACTTCTACGGCGGCCAGTGTTTTCTCTTCAGCTTCCAGTTTTATATTAAAAGTGCGTTTAAGGTCGGCAGCGTTGTTAATTGCAACCTCCTGACTGGTATAGCCTATGTACGAAAAAACCAGTGTAAACGGGGGTGTTTCGGTTATTTTAAGCTCAAATTTACCATCTATATCAGTAGCGGTGCCGTTGCCGGTACCTTTTACCGATACGGTGGCACCTATCATGGGTTCGCTGGTTTTCTTATCCAACAGTATACCGCTAATAGTTTGAGCCTGAGAAACTATTGAAGAGGCAATAAAAAGTAATACCAGGTAAATGTGTTTCATCATATACAGTTCACTTGATTTGGGTTAAATATAACCGCAATACACAAAAAGTGTTTTTTAGTTTTGCCGCACCATGGCCATTAAAATACTGATAACAGGAGGCACCTTCGACAAAGAATACGACGAGCTGAGCGGAAAACTGTTTTTTAAAGATACACACCTGCCCGAGATTTTAAAACTGGGCCGCAGTAATTTGCCGGTTAGCGTACGTACGCTGATGATGATTGACAGCCTGGAAATGACCGATGCCGACCGCGATATTATTATCAGCCATTGCCAGCAATGCAGCGAAAACCGCATAGTAATTACCCACGGTACCGATACGATGGACCAAACCGCCCGCAAGCTGGGCGAGGCCAACCTGGATAAAACAATAGTGCTTACCGGGGCTATGGTGCCTTATAAATTTGGTAGCTCCGACGGGCTTTTTAACATGGGCAGCGCACTGGCCTTTGTGCAAACCCTGCCAAAGGGAGTATATGTGGTAATGAACGGCCGCTATTTTAACTGGAACAACGTGCGCAAAAACAAAGCATCGGGCATATTTGAGGAGCTACACTGAAACGTTTAGCACATTTTTTATATCTACCGGTAAAAACGTTGGCTATTTCGTATCTATTTATATCTTCGGCAATCAGAAAAATATCCCCATGATAAAAAAATTACTTGCTGTGTTGGTGGTGCTGGTAGTTGTTGCAGCCGGTTGCAATAAAGAAAAGATTTACAAAGACAACCTGAACGGTACCTGGGAGGTATACAAATACCTGCTGCGCAACGTAGATAAAACCCAGTTATTTAAAACACAAAACCCTAACTACCAGATTAGCTTTACCAGTGGTGGCCAGTTTACCGAAATGGTTACAAACCCCGATACAGCCTATGTTAACGGCACGTACTCGTTTGCCGATAACGATGAAAAGATTGTACTGGTAAACACGTATAACACATTTACTTTAGATACCGCCGGCGATACCGTGTTTATTCCACACACGCTTAAACGCGAGTTTACCATATTTAACCTTACTAAAGACCATGTGCAACTACGCAACGATTCATCGCAGTTATACATGGATAAACTTGAAACAGAATAATTACACAAAACCGAATAAACACCAATTAACGTGAAGAAAACAATTCTTATATCGCTTGGCCTTTTGTTGTTACTGGCTGCCTGCGACCGCAAAGCATTTGTAAAAAAAATTACCGGTAGCTGGACACTGGATAAATACCTGAACAACGGCCTTGACAAGACCGTGCAATTTGATACCACCTTCCGCGAGTGGACACTTACCATTGGCGATGCCGGTACCAAAGCATATACCAAAAGCTGGGTAGAATATACGCTAACGCCCGATTCTGTTATCCGCTACGACTCTATCAGTTATGATAGCACTACCATGACATGGGATATAGATACCAACGTACTACACCGTATAGATACTGCCCGTTTTCCTCACTTTGAGTCGGGTACATGGGAACTGCTGAACAGCGAGGAAGACCTGCAACTTAAAAACGACAGCAGCAATGCGGTTGAAATTTTCCGAATACTTGACCTTACTAAAAACAACCTGACTATCCGTAAGGGTAATGAGGAGTTTTACTTAGGCAAATAAGTAATACAACATCCAACAAAAACAAAAGCCGGTCAATTGAACCGGCTTTTGTTTTTTAGTAGCTGTAGTTAATTAATTAGACCCTTTGTAGGTACTCCATTCGTCTATTATGCGGCCGTTGCTGTACACCAGTACCTTACCAAAGCATAGCATACCATCGCCTTCCCAGGCTTGCGAAATCACAAAGTCGCCCACGTTTATATTGTTATCTACCGAACTACTTAGTATAGATTGATTAGGCAACAAATTGGTATAGGTTTTTACATCGCCATCCCAAAAATGATTACGCTGCATACCCTGTGGGGCCACCAGATCGCCGGGCCAGCCACCGCCCAGCATAAAATAACTCACCTTTAGGTTTGGGTCCCACCAGTTAACCAGTGGCGATAACTTTTCGGCAAGTGGCAACTCGGCACTGTTTATTTTTTTAAGTACCGGCGAGGTTAAAAACAAAGCAGGTTGGTGCCCAACTGCAGGCAACTCGGTAAACTGTGCCGGCGACAGAAAACCCGAACCCATAGCTATATCGTTAACCGGTGTAGTGCCGGCCACTTGTGGGTAATAAAAATACGTACGGCTGCCACCACTGTTAAACACCATTGCATTTATAAAGTCTGGCTCATAATGTTTCTTCAGCTCATCTACAAAAGCAGTGTAGCGTAACTGTACATCGCTAAAAGCGTTTAGTATGGCTTTATCTTTATTAATATAAAACGGTACGTGTGGTACATGGCCATCGTAACCCATTAAACCGGTTAACTGTAAATATTTACTGTTAGCCTTTATAGTTTCTAAAGCGGCAGCAAAGTCATTCATACTATTAAAGCCACCACGGTGCAGGCCCACATCAATCTCCATTGATATGCGAATAACCGTATCTTTCTTTTGCGCCAGTGCAAGATATTCGTTCAACCGCTGGCGGGTATCTACCAGCCAGTTAATACCAGCCCAACCCGCTAGAGCACTCAGGCGTTCGGCGGCATCTACCGGCAGGGGTTTGCCTAAAAGTAAATCGAGCGTATCGGCATTGTAGTTGGTAAGTACCTCGGCAATAAACGGTTCAGAAAAAACCATTAGCCGGTTAGTGTTGCCCTGCTGCATCAGGTAGTTAAGCAACGGCAGACTGGGCAATGATTTAGTTACTATACGCAGTTTATACCGGTTGCCCAATTTGCTTTTTACTACAGCTATGTTGTGGTTAAGGTGGTCAATATCTATAACACCGGCACTGGCACCGGGCCTGTAGCTTTTAAGTGCAGTGTTAAGCTGTGCATAGTATGGTTGGTAAGCACAGCTAACCTTAACCGGCTTTATGTAAAACAGGTACCCTACCGCTATAAGCAGCGCTGTACCTGCAAAGTAAACAAGGCGTTTTTTCATACTATGTTATTACAAAAATAGCTACGGATACTAACAGATAACAAGGTACAAAATAGTAAAACCTGTGGGTGGTTTATTTTACCAGTATATCTATAGCTGGTGCTACCGGATGGTTATCGGTATATACTTTGCCCAGCAGGCGGGCTATGGTTTGTGCTATTTGCGATTGCTTGTAGTTTTTACCGCCCTTAACCTCGCCGTTAGCCGGTGTATCGGGCCCAATGGCTGCTAACCATATGTGGTGTGCGTTGGTTACACCACCGCCGTGGTCGCGCCACCAGGCGGGCATTTTGTTACCACGGCCATGGTCGCAGGTAATAATAAGGGTTGTCTTGTCTTTATACTGTGGGTCGCTTTGTATAAAGTTCCACAGGTCGGCAATAAAACGGTCTTCCATAGCTGCGGTTTCCAGGTAAGCATCGTACTTGCCGCCGTGTGCAAAGTGGTCGGTTTCATCAAAACCAATAAATGCAAACCGTGGATGGTTGCGGTGTATATACTCTTTGGCAAAATGATAGGTCATGCTATCGGTTTCTACAAAAGGGTTTAGCGGCGGGCAGGTAGTTTGCCATTTATCGTAGCTTACATTGTTGCAGGTTACTACGTTGTTTTCTTTTTTAAAGTTTACAAACACCGGTACCTTGTTGCGGTTACTGTTTATAATACGCGGAAAGGCATCCCAGGTACCAAAGGCAGCAATCTTACCTTCAAAGCCTTTTTGTGCTGCTACAAAATCAAAAATGTTATTGTTTGGGTTGTCGGGATATTCGTTGCTGTTTATTTTGTTGAAAGCGTGGCCGCAAAATATTTCGCTGTAGCCGGGGTACGAGAATTTATGAATATTGGTAACCCTCATTTTAGAGCCCAGCCAGCGGTTACCTATCAGTGTGCCTTTGGTTGCTATCGAATCCCAAAAGAACGGCATAAGCTTATGGCGGCGCTCTGCTGCAGTAGGTGCATCGTACTTTTCTTTCAGCTTACCCAAATCGCTTTTTACAAATTTATCGGTCAGCAGTTTCTGATCGGCACCGCCATACAAATCCTGCCAGCGGTAGCCATCCCAGGTTATCAGTATAACGTTTTCGGTTTTAAGTGGCTGCTGGGCAACAGCGGTTGTTATTGCGGCCAGTAATACAAAAAGTGAAAGAAGGTTTCTCATACAGCAATGTAAGCTTGTTGGTATAAAGATATGATTAGCTAAATGTAAAGTTAAGCCACAACCGTAAATAAATCAGCGTACAGGTGTAACTGTATAACCCTTTTGGCGCAGTAGCTCAATAACGCCGCCCTGCTTAGGCAAGTGCAATGCGCCAATGGCTACAAATACAGGTTGCTGCTGTATATAGCCCGCTATACGGTCGGCCATGCGCAGGTTACGCTCGGTAACAACGGCATTATAAAACTTATCCGACATCTGCTCTTTAGTGTCTTCGCTGGCCAGGCTATCCAGGTTTTGCTCCAGATAAAACTTAAGTACATCGGGGCCCAGGCTTTTATTGTCGCGCATGTTTTTAATCTCTTCGGTAAGCTGGTCGGCCTGCTCCTGATAGCTAAGTACATTCAGTGCACTTAGCTGCTCCTCTACAGTTTCTATACCTATCAGTTTTTTCTTCTTCTTTTTAGCCAGGTTATAAAAGTAAACGTCCAGTACTTCTTTGTTCCCCTTAATGCTGGAGTCGCTTAACTCCATACCGCCCATTTCAAGTATGGTCATGGTAAACACCGGTGCTACGTTATCGAACAGCTTAACCGAAAACCCGGTTTGCTGTTTTACTATCGAATCGAGAAAAGCATATTCTGTTTCGGGCACCATTTTTTTAAGCGAGTAATCTTTACCCATCATTAACTTAGAAAGCAGGCTGAAGTTAAACGCCGTAGAGGGGTCCAGCTCCATTGCATAGGCTTTAGAGGAATTGAAGAACGGCATCAGGCTATCGCTGAAATTAAAAACCCGGGCATCGGCAGTGTGCATGGTGCCAAACAGGTACGATGGATTTTTAAGCCCGTTGCCCGAAATTTTCCATAGTAACGAGTTGTACTGTGCCGAAAGTGAAAAACTTACCAGTACACATAACGCGAAAAGTATTTTCTTCATACCGCGAATGTAATTTGTTTGCGCAGCCAGTAACTATTTACCAATAACTATTAACCAGCAATGATTGTAATTGACGATAAGACCATTAGCGATGATGTAGTAGAAGAACAGTTTGTGTGTGACCTTAACGCCTGCAAAGGTGCCTGCTGTATAGCCGGCGACTTTGGCGCACCGCTTGATAAAAGCGAGCTACAGATACTGGATGATATTTACGATAAAGTAAAACCTTACCTGACACCCGAAGGTATTGCCACCATTGAAAAGGAGGGTAAATACGTATACGTAAAAGAAAACAAAGAGTGGTGTACTACGCTGATGAACAAAAGCGAAGGCTGCACCTGGCTGGTACGCGATGAGAAAGGGGTGGTAGGCTGCGGTATAGAAAAAGCCTACAACGATGGGGTAATTAACTGGAAAAAACCTATTAGTTGCCACCTGTACCCAATACGTATTACCAAATACAAACAGTACGATGCCGTAAACTACGAGCGCTGGCACGTATGTAAAGCGGCCTGCAAAAACGGCAAAGCCCTGAAAGTACCGGTGTACAAGTTTTTAAAAGAGGCGCTGATACGTAAGTATGGCGAAGACTTTTACAAAACCCTGGAGCTTACGGTAGAGCACATGAATAAGAAATGACAAGTTGTTTAATTACAAATTAGTAATTCCTCTCCTGTCCTTTCCTGTATTCAACATTAACAACTGTGTTATAATGATTTAATGCCCGCAACGTTATACATAAACACATCTGTATAAATTTGTATAGTGGCAAAGTCTAAATCTGTATTTGGGTGGTATTTTAAGTTTAACCCGAAAAACTTTAAAGATGTATTTATCCGTGTGCAGATACTGCTATGGATATTTATAGCATTTGTAGCCTTGTTTTTTGTAGGCGTAAACTACGGACTACTGGGCTCTATGCCCGATCTGGAAGCCATACAGAACCCCAACAGTGCAGTAAGCACCACTATTTACTCCGACGATTACGAAGTACTGGGTTCGTACTACAACGAAAACCGCATAGAAGTATCGTACGATGAACTTTCGCCATACCTGGTAAAGGGTTTGGTAGCCACCGAGGATAAACGCTTTTACGAACACAGCGGTATAGACCTGATAAGCCTGGTACGCGCCATTACACTGGCCATAGTACCGGGGCGCGATGGTGGTGGTGGATCTACCCTTACACAGCAGCTGGCAAAAAACCTTTTTCACCAGGATTTTGAAAAAGCAAGCTTACCCAAACGCTTGTCGCAAAAGATAAAAGAGTGGGTGTTAGCCGCCAGAATAGAACGCACGTTTACTAAAGATGAGATACTAAACCTGTACCTGAACACAGTGGGTTTTCACTACAACAGCTACGGTATAAAAACGGCTGCGTTTACGTATTTCTACAAAACCCCGGCCGAGCTAAAACCCGAAGAAGCTGCAATGCTGGTTGGTATGCTGAATGCCCCGGCACGCTTTAACCCGCGCCTGCACGAAGAACGGGCCACTGAGCGACGCAACCTGGTAATGCGCCGCATGGTAGAGGCTAATGTGCTTACACAACACCAATACGATTCGCTATCGAAACTGAAGATAAAGCTGAACTTTCATAACCCCGACTACCGCGAGGGCGTAGCAACTTATATACGCGAATACATACGCCAGGAGCTTAAAAACTGGTGCGATAAAAACCCTAAGCCCGATGGCAGCAAATGGGATGTTTACGAAGACGGATTGAAAGTATATACCACTATCGATTCGCGGATGCAGAAGTATGCCGAGGCATCGGTTGCCGAACACCTGACCATGCTGCAGGATGCTTACTTTAAAGAGTGGAAAGGTAAAGACCCGTGGAAATCGGGCATGCGTGCCAAGCCCGACCTGCTGGTTAAAATGATGAAGCAGAGCGATCGCTACCAGGGCATGAAAGCCGAAGGCAAAAGCGATGCAGAAATAGAAAAGGCGTTTAACACCAAAATAAAAATGGAGGTGTTTAACTGGCATGGCGACCGCTCGCAAACTATAGATACGGTAATGAGCCCGCTGGATTCGCTGCGTTACTACCTGCAAATAATACAAGTAGGCTTTTTGGCGGTAGATGCCAAGAACGGCGAAGTGAAAGCCTGGGTGGGCGGGCCAAACATCCGGTACTTCCAGTTAGACCACGTAAAGAAAACCACCAAGCGCCAGGTAGGCTCTACCATGAAACCGTTTTTGTATGCACTGGCACTGGAGCGCAACTACCTGCCCTGTACGCTTATACCTTACATAGCACCCGACTGCGGAGGTAACGATGATAACTGGGACCCAAGCGGAACCGACAAGTGGCCAGAGGGAACACTGGTACCTATGAAAGATGGCTTAGCTGCATCGGATAACCGGATTACTGCCCGTATAATGTGCGATATTGGCGACCCGGGAGCGCTTGTACAACTGGCCAAACAGTGCGAAATAGAAAGTAAGCTGGATGCTGTGCCGGCTTTGTGTTTAGGCGTGTGCGATATATCGTTGTTTGAAATGGTGGGTGCCTATACCTGCTTTGCCAACCTGGGCACATACAGTAAGCCTTACTTTATTAAGCGTATAGAAGATAAAGACGGTAACGTGTTGGCCCAATTTGGCGAAACACAAAAAGAAGCTATACCGGAGCGTACCGCTTACCTTACCACCGAAATGCTGAAAGGCGTAATACAAAAAGGTACTGCAGCATCGTTACCTAAACGCTATGGTTTTGGCGGTGTGCCATTGGCCGGTAAAACAGGCACCACACAGGGCAATGCCGATGCCTGGTTTATTTGCTATAACCCCGATATAGTAGTTGGTACCTGGGTAGGCTTTGAGCAACCGAGCGTGCATTTTGCATCTAACAGATCGGGCGCGGGTGCGGCGGCGGCCTTGCCTATAGTAGGTGGCTTTTTGCGCAAAAGCTTTAACGACCGTCAGTTGCAAATGAAACGCAGCGAGTTTCAGTTACCGGTAGATTCGGCTAGTGTAGTGGTTGACTGGAGCTGTGTGCCGGTAATGGATACTGTAAAAAAAAAGATGGACCCACTGCCCGCGAATGGTTTTTAAAAGTAATTGGCAAAGACTCGCTGGCTGAAGCTGAACGAAACGAACCCCGCCTAAGCCGCAAACAAAAACGGCTGATAAAAAAATACGAGCGGCAACACAACCCCAATAAACACCGATAACATACTTATGCCTGCAGGTAAACTATTTCTTATCCCATCTTTTTTAGGCGAGGATAATCCGGCTATAATAACCGACCAGGTAAAAGAGTGTGTGCAACAACTAAACGAGTTTATAGTTGAAGATGCCCGCACCGCCCGCCGCTACCTGCGCGCTATAGGTTTTAAAAAGAACTTCGATACCGAAGTAACTATACACGTACTGGATAAACACGCCACACAACAAAACTGTGCGCTGCTTTTACAAAACGTATTAAAGGGCAACAATGCCGGTGTAATATCTGAAGCGGGTAACCCCTGCATAGCCGACCCTGGTAACGAACTGGTAGCCTTTGCACATAACAATAACATAGAGGTGGTGCCACTGGTAGGTCCGTCATCTATACTACTGGCATTAATAGCCAGCGGCTTTAACGGGCAGCAATTTGCCTTTACCGGTTACCTGCCAATAAAAGAACCGGAGCGCAGCCGTGCTATAAAACGCATGGAGACTACAGCCAACAGCGGTACAACACAGATATTTATGGAAACCCCTTTCCGTAACCAGAAGTTTTTAGATGAACTGCTGCGCCAATGCAGCGATACTACCCGCCTGTGCATAGCCTGCGACCTTACCCTGCCAACACAATACATACGTACCCGCCGCATTGCCGACTGGAAGAAAGACAAGCCGGATATACACAAACGCTACTGCATATTTTTGATGGGATAATAAATTACTACATTTAGATTATGCGTAAAAAGGAGCATATTAAATCCTCTTTAATTATTCAGATTAAAAAAGCAGAGAAAGATAAATTCTATTCAATTGAAGAATCAATGAATAGAACTTTCAAATGGTTTTATCTGAGTAATCAAAAAAAATCTGAGTAATCCCCATAATTATGAAACAGAGCTTTGTGAACGAACAGCAACTACCGCTAATACTAGAACCCAACGGTAGCGGTAACAGCAAACAGGAACTACTGGCCTGGCTTAAAGCCAACAAGGCAGAGATGAACGAAAAGTTTATTAAACACGGCGCTATCCTGTTTCGTGGATTTGAGATAAACAACCCCAACGATTTTGAAGACCTGGCTGTAGTGGTAGACCCCAGGTTGGAGCATGCCTATTATGGTACATCGCCACGCAACCTGGTTAAGGGAACAAAACATGTGTTTACAGCCAGCGAGCTGCCGGGCTATTACCCTATTATGCAGCACTGCGAAATGAGCTATGTAAAAAACCCGCCGGTAAATATTTTCTTCTACTGCCATGTAGAACCCGACTACGGTGGCGAATCGCCGATATGTAATTTCCGTAAGGTATATGCCGATATGAACCCGAAGATACGCGAGGAGTTTGACCGTAAAGGTGTACTAACAGTACGTAACTACTCGGGCTTAGAGAGCGGATCGAAGTTTAATTTGTTTGAACTGAAAAAATGGAACGAGATATTTAATACTACCGATAAGGCTGAGGTTGAAAGACAATGCCGCGAGCAGGATATAGAATTTGAATGGATGCCCGGAGGTAACCTGCGTTTAGTACACCGTACGCCGGCGGCTATCAACCACCCTGTAACGAAAGAGAAAGTTTGGTTTAACCACCTGCAGGTGTTTCACCCGCATGGTGCCGATGTAGAGTATGCCTACATACACAAACACCAGGGCAGGGGTAAAACATTTTTATGGAAGACATTTTTGAGTTTAATGGTGAAGGTAAAATCGCTTACTACCAAACCAATAGACCAAAGCATGAACGTATTGTTTGGTGATGGCACACCGGTACCGGATAGTTACGTTGAACACATAGAAGAACTGATTTGGAAGAACCTGGTAATACTGCCGTGGAAACAAAACGATGTAATAGCAGTAGATAATTTTAGTACCGCACACGGCCGCTTACCATACGAGGGCAAACGCGAAATACTTGTTTGTTGGAGTACTCAGTAACGTTAGCATACTTGCCAGGTTTTAAAAACCTGGCAAGTATTAATATAGATGAACGAATTAGATACCATACAAATAAACTTTAGCGAACACGGGTTGATGATACTCAACATCATACTTGGGTTTATACTGTTTGGTATATCGCTGGAGCTGAAGAAAGAAGATTTTACAGCACTGCTTAAAAACAAAAAGACTTCGGTAATAGGTTTAGCCGCCCACTTTTTACTGTTACCCTTACTAACATTTATGCTGGTAAAACTACTACAGCCACCGCCATCGGTAGCGCTGGGTATGATACTGGTAGGTGCCTGCCCCGGTGGTAACATGAGCAACATGTTTACCCACATGGCCAAAGGTAATACGGCATTAGCAGTTGGGCTTACTTCTGTTTCGCATGTGCTGGCTATAATAATGACACCCTTCAACTTCTCTTTTTACGGTGGCTTAGATACTGGTACTGCAGCATTGCTTAGAACAATACACCTTGATGTGCTGGATGTATTCCGCACTATAGTGTTTGTAATTGGTATACCATTAGTTGCCGGTATACTGCTTAACTATAAAAAACCTGAACTGGCAGAAAGATTAAGCAAGGTGATGAAACGCTTTTCGCTGATAGCCTTTGCTGTGTTTTTAATAGCTGCCTTTGCTGGCAACGCCAAAGTATTTACTGCGCACTTTACTACTATTATGCCCTTAGTAGTAATACA
>JBJOOW010000052.1:0-2844 GCA_046051095.1 Bacteroidota bacterium
GCTAAAAGTGCCGCATCCGTTTTTACACCAGCGGCGGTTTACGCTGGCTCCCCTTAACGAAATAGCCCCGCAGTTGGTTCACCCGGTGTTAAACCAAACAGTGGCCCAATTGCTGGCAGCCTGCGGCGATGATAGCCAGGTGCGCCCGCTTTAAACTTACAAGTATTACAACTATAATCGCACTGTGCGATATAATTTTATAACTATAGAAGGATGTATAGGGGCCGGTAAAACCACACTGGCCAAACAGTTGGCGCGCGATTATAACGGCAAGCTTATACTGGAGCAGTTTGAGGATAACCCTTTTTTGCCCGGTTTTTATAAAGACCCTGCCCGCCACGCCTTTCCGGTAGAGTTGTTTTTTATGGCCGAGCGGTTTCAACAATTGAAAAAACTGTTGAGCGAGGGCGATATGTTTAAATCGTTTACCGTGTCGGATTTTCTGTTTCAGAAAAGCCTGATTTTTGCCAGCAACAACTTAACTACCGACGAATCCAAACTATACCGAACCCTGTTTGATATTATTAACCCCAGCCTGCCCAAGCCGGATATTACGCTATATTTATATGCACCGGTAGATAAGCTGATGGATAACATACGTAAACGGGGCCGCGATTACGAGCAGGGTATTAAGCCGGAGTATCTGGATAGTATTCAGAATGCATACCTGGATTATTTTAAAGTGCAGCAACAATCGGTAATTGTGCTGGTTAATACCGCACAGTTAAACTTTGTTGATTTGAAAAACGATTATCAATTTATAGTAGAATTACTGAACACCCGTTTTGAACCGGGGTTACACTATGTGTAGCATATAATAAAGTGTGGAGGGTATAGTATGATGAGAGCGGTTATTATAGATGATGAGGTGGTAGCACACGATATGCTTAAAACCCTGCTGGCGCAGGTGGCCCCCGATGTAATAGTACAGGATACTGCCACGCTGGTATCGGAAGGGGTAAAGCTGATACGCCGCCACCAGCCCGAAATAGTTTTTTGCGATATAGATATGCCGGTACTTACCGGCTTACAGCTACTCGATTTTTTTAACCCCGAAGAGATTGGCTTTGAACTGATTTTTGTAACCAGCTATAGCGAGTATGCTGTTAAGGCGTTTCAGCTATCGGCTATAGATTACCTGCTTAAACCAGTAGATAAAGAGTTGTTGGTAAAGGCTATTGATAAAGTACGCCAACGCAAAAACTACAAACAGTTAGAACGTAACCAGGCGCTAAAGCAAATGGTAGCCAATAACCACCTTGATAAAATAGCGCTACCGCTTGCCGAAGGGCTACGGTTTGTAGAGATAGATAATATAGTAGTAATGAAAGCCGATAACGTATATACCGAAGTGGAGCTACGTAGCGGCGAAGTGATAGTGGTTTCGAAGCCTATTAAAGCGTTTGATAAAATGCTGGAAGCTTTTTCGTTTTTCCGTCCGCACCGTTCGTATTTAATTAACCTGCGTGCTGTAAGTACGTTTATACGCAGCGATGGTGGCAGTATAGTAATGGATAATAACCGCAACATACCTATTGCCCGCGACCGTAAAGAAGATTTTACCAAGGCCTGGGAGAGTATCCGTATCCGCTGATTACTGCAATACGCTTATGGTAACCTGTGTGCCGGCGGGCTGTGCGTTTTCGTACAAATCGGCAACCTGCATTTTTATTTTCTCGTAGCCACTGGTGGTGTTTATAATCCGTATGCGCTCTTCGATAGATTTTGTGGCAAACGACTGATGCTTTACCCGGTGCTTGTTTATTTCGGCCGATGCAGTGCGCCCTATGCCATTATCGGTAATAGTTACTTTAAGTATGTTGTGTTCTTCATCTTCGTGCAGGGTAAACCCAAGGGTTAATACTTTAGGCCCGCTTTTATGGCGCAGGCCGTGTTTTAACGCGTTTTCGGCAATGGGTTGTATTAGTAAGGCGGGTAGTTTTTCGTAACCGGTATCAATATCGGGGCTTACGTTTATCTGATAGCTAAAATCGTTACCCAGCGCTAATCCTTCCAGGTGCAGGTAGCTTTCCATAAAGGCTATTTCATCTTCCAGCAGGGTTTCTTCGTCGGTACTTTGTTCAAGTATACCCCGCGTAAGCACCGATAACCTTTGCAGTGAATGTTGCGCCTGCTGGTTATTACCGGTTTGCACCAGATTGCTTATCGTACTTATTATGTTGAACATAAAGTGCGGGTTCATCTGGCTTTTCAGCAGTTTAAGTTCGCTGTTCAGGTTGTCAATCTGCAACTGTTTTAACTGCGCATCTTTCCGTTCGGTTTCGTAGCGTGCCTGCATGGCTGCCATTTCTTTTGCGCGGCTTTCATCTTGCAGTTTCAGCCTTCCGTCGATATAGTACAACAGCGTTTGGTAAGCTTTGTCTGTATCGCCGTTTTTGTAATACATAACGTGCAACAGGCGGGCAATATTTATACTGTTATTAAAGCGGTTGCTTTGTTTATACAGTTCAATGGCTTTTTCCGAAGCCCATATGGCGTTTGGCATGTCGCCCATATCGCTATAGGCGGGGCTTAGCAAAGCATAAATGGTGGCTTCTTCGTAGGTGTTGTTTTCCTGTTGGGCAAGCAGTAATGCTTGTTTATAGTAGTCTATGCACTTTTCGAAATTTTTAATGTGGCGGTATACACGGCCAAACGTATACAGCGTAACAATACGCATGCGTTTGTTGTCAAGTTGTTCAGTAAGCTGTAATGCACTATGCAGGTATTGCAGTGCTATGTCGTACTTGTCTGCTTTATTGTAGCAGGTAGATAGCCTGATAACTGTATTCAGGTAATACTCCATTGCACCATCTTCTTTCAATAATGCCGACGCCCGCAGGT
>JBJOOW010000053.1:0-2514 GCA_046051095.1 Bacteroidota bacterium
AGCGCAAATAAAAGGCAAAATATGAATAGTTGGGTGTATGCAGCTATTTTGATGGATTGCTAAACCCGGTGGTTTTAATTTTATACGGGCTGTTCCAATATATAAATTGCCAAGTCATATAAGTGCTATATAGATTTAAAAGTAGTAATATATGACAATTTTATATGTATCTGGTTTAAAAACAGGGGGTTAACATTCAGGGGGTAGGGGGTATTAACATTGTACTTTGTATTGCCCTGACTATGAATGCTTTGCAGCGGCAGGGTATTAACACCGTTTATTTTTTTGCTGCTTTTTTACGAAAAGCAGGGTGCTTATTTTTTTTCCTCGGGCAGTATAATTTCGGTAGCTGCAATAATGGCCAGCATTTGTTCGATGGTTACGGCATCTTTTAAATCGAAGTGGCCAATACGGGTACGGCACAGACTTTTAAGGTAGGCACCGCTGTTTACTGCCTTACCAAAATCGTAAGCCAACGAGCGTATGTAGGTGCCTTTGCTGCACAGCACTCTGAAATCTGTTTCAGGCATTTCGGTACGCGTTAATTCAAATTCCTTTATTTCAACCGTACGGGTTTTCATTTCTATTTCGTTGCCTTTGCGGGCTTCTGCGTATGCCGTTTTGCCATCTATTTTAATGGCAGAGTATACCGGCGGCATCTGCTCAATTACACCGCTTAATTTCGTTACAGCAGCAGTAAGTAATTCGGCTGTAATATGGTCGGTAGGGAAGTAGGCGTCTGGCTCCATTTCGCTATCGTAGGTAGGGGTGGTAGCACCCAGGCAAATGGTGCCGGTGTACTCTTTATCCATACCCTGATATTCATCAATACGCTTGGTCATTTTACCGGTGCATATAATCAGCAGGCCTGTAGCCAGTGGGTCGAGGGTACCGGCATGGCCCACTTTAATACGGTGGCCTATTTTTTTAGTAAGCGCATAGCGTAGCTTGTTTACTACGTCGAACGATGTCCAGTTAAGGGGTTTATTAAGCAACAATACTTCACCCTCTATAAAATTCATGGGTAAAGCTATTTAGTGATGGGTACTTGCTACCGGGTAGTTTACCGTTGCAGCATTATTGGTAGTTGTATTTTGTATGCTGGCTTGCTCTTCGGCAGGCGGTGCATCTGGTATCTCCAGCTTGTAACCAAACGATGGTAAAATCAAAATGGCAAGCCCTGCTATAATACGGTAGATACCAAAAAATTTAAGCCCGAAACGGGTTATCAGGCTTATGAAAAACTTAATGGCAATCATACCTACTACAAACGATACAATGTTGCCTATAATGAAAAACTCTATATCGCTGCCCTTAATGGCATCGTAGCTTTTAAGTAGTTTGTACGCCGAGGCTGCAAAAATGGTAGGCACAGCCAGAAAAAAAGAGAACTCGGCAGCGCGTTTCATATTCAGCTTTTGGGTAAGCCCGCCCAGTATGGTAGATGCCGAACGCGATACACCGGGTACCATAGCTATACACTGAAAAAAGCCTATAATAACTGCCTGTACATAGCTAAGCGAAAAAGGTTTAAGTGTTTCTTTTTTGTGTTCTACACCAAACTCATCGGTCTCGCGCACCAGCACGGTATCTTCATCGGCCGATGCTTCTTCTAACTGTTTTTTAAATATCCAGTCGGTAGCAATAAGCACTACACCACCAGCAACCAGCGATATAGCTACCGTGGTTACGCTTGAAAGCATTTGGTCTATATAATCATCTAATAAAAAGCCGAGGACTGCAGCCGGCAAAAAAGCAGCAAACAACTTGTAATAAAAATCGAGCGATTGGAAAAAGCGTTTCCAGTACAGAATTACTACGGATAGTATAGCCCCGAATTGTATGTTAACTATATAAACATTGGTAAGCGAGCTACGCTGCATTTTAAGCAGCGCCTCGGTTAATATCATATGCCCGGTAGATGATACGGGGATGAATTCGGTAAGCCCCTCTACAATGGCCAGTATTACCGATTCGGCGGTAGTCATTACTCTTTAGGTCTTTTGAGGATAGCAAATATTTCGATGGCAAAGCCCAGCATTACAATTATAGGTGCCAATGTTATGCGCTTAAAGCTGTACAGTTCTTCTTTAGGAAAAACAGCGGGGTCGGTAGTAGCACCGCCGCTCATTAATGCAAAGCCAATAAGTATTACTACTACACCGGCAATCATTATTATATAATTGGTTTGGTCGAAAATAAACGGAGTAATACCGGTTGGCTGTTTGGCAGCAGTAGCGGTAGTGGTTTTTTCTTTAACAGTAACCTGTTGTTTTGCCATAATTCTGATATTAATAAAGGTCTTCTACTTTTAAGCGCAGGTAACGGAACACTGCTGTTAGTGTGCTTAGAAACGAAATTAAAATTCCAAACAATATTACCGCCCCGAAAAGCAGGCCAAATGTAATTAAATCGCCTTTTAAACCAAGTTCGGGCAGGTTATAGTCTACATAGAATATAATGCCGGCAATAAGCAAACAGGCTGCAATGCCGCTGATAAAGCCATTTAATATA
>JBJOOW010000054.1:0-3963 GCA_046051095.1 Bacteroidota bacterium
TATAGTACCGCCGCAGGTAACCATATCGGGCCTGTTTACCGGTGCCGATGCACAAACGGTAGAGCAAACTACTACTACCGGTATAGAAACACAGGTAAACGGTACACCGGGTATGTCGTACCTATCCAGCAACAGTACTGCCGATGGGCGCTCGAACATTAACGTAACGTTTGATGTAGGCACCAATATTGATATTGCTGCGCTGGATGTACAAAACCGTGTAAGCGTGGCCGAGCCTACTTTGCCCGATGCGGTAAAACGTATGGGCCTTACGGTGCGCAAGCGTAACCCGGGTATAATGGAGGTAATAGCCCTGTACTCGCCCGATGGCACACACGATGCTACCTTTTTGGGTAACTACGCCAACATATATATTAAAGATGCGCTACTGCGTGTTAAAGGTGTTGGCGATATCACCTCGTTTGGCGACGACTTTGGTATGCGTATATGGCTTAACCCCGATAAGCTGGCAGCTATGGGTATAAGCACCAACGAAGTACTATATGCCCTGCAGGAACAGAACCTGCAGGTAGCGGTGGGCAGCGTAGGTGGTACCCCACAACCCGGCAAACAGGCGTTTGAGTACAACGTGTTTACCAATAGCCGGTTGAACAAGAAAGAAGAATTTGAAAGTATAGTAGTGCGTACCAATCCGCAAACCGGTGCGCTTACTTACCTTAAAGATGTAGCGCGTGTAGAGCTGGGTAAGTTTAACTACAACAACAATGCGTATGTAAACGGCAAGCAGGCTGCGTTTATGCTCATATTCCAGTCGCCGGGGGCAAACGCGCTGGAGACCTACAAGGCTGTAAACGAAACGATGGAACGTATGAAAAAAACGTTTCCGAAAGATGTAGACTACCTGGTACCTTACGAAACCGTGTCGGTAGTTAGCGCATCGATAGATGAAGTGCTACATACATTTATAGAAGCCCTGTTGCTGGTGGTAATAGTGGTGTTCCTGTTTTTACAAAACTGGCGCGCTACCTTAATACCGGTGCTGGCTATACCGGTGTCGCTTATCGGTACGTTTGCGTTCTTCATTCCGCTGGGTTTCTCTATCAATACCCTTACGTTGTTTGGTATGATACTGGCCATAGGTATAGTGGTAGATGATGCCATAGTAGTGGTAGAGGCTGTACAGCATTTAATGGACCACGAGCACCTGAGCGCTAAACAGGCCACCATTAAAGCCATGAAAGAAATTTCGGGCCCGGTGATAGCCATTGCTTTGATATTGGCAGCGGTATTTGTACCGGTAGGTTTTATACCGGGCATAGTAGGCCGCTTATATCAGCAGTTTGCTATTACCATTGCTATATCGGTGCTTATATCGGCTTTTGTGGCGCTATCGCTTACACCGGCCTTGTGTGTGCTGCTGCTTAAACGCAACAACCCTAACGAGAGCAAAGGCTTACTGGCGCGTTTCTTTACCGGTTTCAACAACTGGTTCGAGCGTGTTACCAATTCGTACAGCAACGGTGTATTGCGTTTTATAAAAGGTACCCCGTACGTACTGGTAATGATGATATGTCTGTTTGTGGGCTTAACCTTTTTATTTAAAAACAAACCAACCGGCTTTATACCTAACGAAGATAAGGGCTATATGTTTGTGGCTTACGAATTACCCGAGGCTACCAGCACCACGCGTAACATAGAAACCCTGCAACAGATAATTAAAGAAATAAGCACTGTGCCGGGTGTGCGCAACACCGGTGCCATTGCAGGGCTTAACGCCATCAGCTTTACCAATAAAAGCAACGTGGGTACCATCTTCATACTGCTTAAACCGTGGGAAGAACGTACCAGTAAAGACCAGCAGCTATCAGCCATTATAGGTGCGGTACAGCAAAAGCTGAACGGTATACGCCAGATAAGCGCTATGGCTATTGCACCGCCGGCTATCGATGGCCTGGGCAGTACCGGTGGTTTTACGTTTGAGTTGCAAAAACGCGAAAGTACCGACGACCTGAAAGCGTTTGAAAAAGTAACCAACAATTTTCTGGCAGAGCTACGCAAACGCCCCGAGATTGCGATGGCGTACACCTTCTTTAACACCCGTACACCGGGCTATAAAGTTGACCTTGACCGCGACAAAGCTAAAAAGCTGGGCGTAAGCATTGCCGACGCCTACGGTGCTATGGGTACCATGCTGGGCAGTACGTATGTAAACGATTTTAATATATATGGCCGTAATTTCCGGGTAATGGTACAGGGCGACTCTACCTACCGCGGCGAAATTGAAGCCCTGCAAAAATACTATGTACGTAACAGCACCGGCGGTATGGTGCCTATGAGTGCGCTGGTTAATGTGCAGGTAATTGAGCAACCGGCGCTGATATCGCACTACAACATTTTCCCATCGATAGAAATTAACGGCGAACCGGCACCGGGCTATAGTTCGGGGCAGGCCATACAGGCACTTAAAGAAACTGCCGCCAAAACACTACCGGTGGGTTATGGTTACGAGTTTTCGGGGCTTAGCCTGGAGGAAGAAAAAGCAGGCAGCAGCTCGCTGTTCATCTTTATGCTTTCGCTGGGGTTTGTATTTCTTTTCCTGGCCGCCTTGTACGAAAGCTGGGCTGTTCCTTTCTCGGTATTGTTTGCCGTGCCTATTGGTGCCTTTGGTTCTATTATAGCGCTTACGCTATTGCCTAACCTTAGCAACAACGTATATGCGCAGATTGGTTTGATAACGCTGATAGGCCTTGCTGCCAAAAACGCGATATTGATTGTAGAGTTTGCTAAAGAGCGTACCGATAAAGGCAGAGATGTGCTGGAAGCTACCATGGAAGCCGTTAAGCTGCGCTTACGCCCGATAGTGATGACATCGCTGGCGTTTGTATTTGGTGTGTTGCCGCTGGCCTTTGCCAGTGGTGCCGGTGCCGAAGCCCGCAAAACCATAGGCTGGACGGTGTTTGGCGGTATGCTGGCGGCTACTACCCTGGCCATATTTGTTGTGCCGGTGTTGTTTGTTGCCATTACCAAACTGGCAAGGCGCATAAGTGGTACACCTACCGCCGAAGAGCCGGAAGATGCACTTGCATAAACTGGTAAGATGCAGAATAATGTACGGCGTAGTAAATGCCAATACATTTATTACCGCATAGAAACATAGAATACAACAAATAAGTAGTTGAATGTGCTGTTGTAAAATATATGAGGGCGCATAGTAAACAGTAGAAACAAAAAGACAACCGGAGTTTTAAAAACTTCGGATGTGTACTATAAAACCTGGTTGTTGTTTTAACGGGGCGGCCGATGACCGCCCCGTTTTGTTTTTATAGCCTTGTAGTTGCCAGTTAAACTGCTATTGAATTTTTACACCACTAAAGGATGAACTAGTACCACCACCCAAGCCGTTTTCCTGCATTCTATAAAAAACAGAATCGTCGAGTGTACGTCTAAACCGCAATTGACGGTATCCCGGGCCGTTAACATGAGCTTCGAACGTAAAATAGGCATCAGTAGTTGAAACATATTTATACGGATAGTTACCATAAAACAACGTATCGCGGTTACGGTTAATAGTAATATCATACTCAAAATTGTAAGTAGTAGCACCACTACCAGCCATATAGGTATAGCGCGACCCTTTAACATGGTATTTACCTGCCACCAAACCAATGGGAATATCGCAGTTGCCTATCCAGTTAGTATCGCACCTGCAGGTATCACGCACCACAATTTGATGCGGCCCACAAATAATAACACCACAACTATCGCGAACCAGATATGGATTGCCGTCGCAGGCTAACCGACAAACGCCATCTACACAAAGATAGTCGGCCGGACATGTTACATCGTGGCAGGTTTGCTTTTTGCAGCCTACCCATAGCAAGCAGGTTGCTATTATAAGCAGTAGGGGTTTATTGATAACTGTATTTATATATTTCATAAAACAGCTAGTGTTGTTTTGTTCCGCTAAGCGTGGTTACAGTAGCCCCACCGGGACCTCCTGCC
>JBJOOW010000055.1:0-3972 GCA_046051095.1 Bacteroidota bacterium
GTGCCGTATAGCTGGCCGCCACGCAACAGTATTTTGTTTACGCCGTTGTTAAGGTAGGTGCTGCCCTGCCCATCCAGCGTGTTGGCCACCACCGATATTACCGATACCGGATAGTTGACGTTACCATTAAACTGGTTGCCCGAAAATGCTGCAATGGGGTTTTGCGTGTCCGAGTCCAGCCCATCTACATACAAACCATCGTAACCGCTTTTGGCTACAATGCTGTTTTGCAGCGATAACCTTCCTGTAAGGGCCACCCGTATTGCTGCCTTACGGCTGGTGTTGCCATCAAAACTGGCTTTGCCGGCGTTATGTATCTGGCAGTAGTTTAACTGGTTAAGGCTGCTGTTGCCTATAAAGTAAAGGCCGTTCCATACTCCGGTTACATCTACATCGCCTTTAAATACTATGTTTTTATCGGCGGTGCCTACAGCGTTAAGCGAGCCACTGCTGTTTATGCGTATACCTGCATCGCTTTTGCAAAGTATAACCACACCGGGTGCTATGGTAAGGCGGTCGTTTACATCCAGCACACAGTCAAGTATATAATCAACACCATCGCCGCGGTCGGCCCAGGTAGTAGCGCTGTTAATAGTGGTGCACGATAGTGTAACCGGTACTACGGTAACGGTAGTATCGCGGTGGCAGGCCGATAGAAAAACGGTCATAATTAATACCGTAATTATTGCTGTGGTATTTCTGTTTCGTATATACGATAGTATTGGCATGGCTTATTGCTTTTTTGTAAAGCAAATATGAATGCACAGGTTGCCCGCAGCAAATTGAATTTTCGGCATTTGTGATAAAACCGTATTTTAGATAGAGGAAGAACACCGTGCGGTAACATGAAAAACAGCAAGCTATTTACACTGGTAACCCACTTGCCGGGTAAAGAAGTTAAAACCTATAGCCAGGCACTGGCGCAGCATAAACGCGGCAGCCTAAAAAAGCTGTTAGACGAGCTTAGTACACATACCCAAACCGAGCCTGCTGCCGAACAGGTATACAAAGCCGTGTTTGGTAAAAAGTATACCAAAGCCAACGATTACCTTTTACGTAACGAATACCGCTTGCTTTACGATTGGCTGCAACTGCAGATACAGCAGCAACACAGCAATGGACATACAGGCATAACTGCTTTTATGCAGCACCTGTTGCAGGTAGGTGCGCATGATTTGTTTGAAGACGAATACACTGCCAACTGGAAAAAAGCAGTTAGCGATGATGATATAGATACACTGGTACAACTGTGCGACCTGAACATACAGTACTACCTTACTGCTAAGCCGCAAACGCTTGCTAATGCCGAAATGCTTACAGAATTATCGCAGCAGCGGCTTAACCTTTTGCAGCGGCAGTTTTTGCGCAACATTCGTAAAGAAGAAATACGCCTTAAGCTATCGGAGCGTATTATATCGGCGTACCGGGCTTACGAAAAGCCTGCCGAAGCCTTAAACGTAGTTAACCTACAGCAACTGGAACACGACGACCTGTATGCACAGTACCTTAGCCGGCGCGCCCGTGTTAACTTTGCTCGTGGCAGCGAAAAAATAAACCTGTTGCTACAGATACTGAACGAGAAAGAAATAATAGAAAAATACGAGCCCGCTGCCGATGAAGCTATGTGCCGGTTTTTAATAAACCTGGCGCAGGAGTATTACCTGGGGCTTGATTTTAGCAACGCAGTAAAGTATTACGCGCAGGCTTATACTCTGTTTGGCAAAATGCCAGCTGCCATACAGGAAACACTGGCCATGAATTATATTATGAGCCTGATACGCTACGAAGATTTTAAACTGGCCGGTAAACTGGCCGCCGAAAATGCCGAACTGATGTTGGGCAGTAAGTTGTTGGGCAGCCGTGCGCCGTTTTTGCTGGCAGTGGTAAACCTATATGCCCGCAAAGCCGAAGCTGCCGAGCAATATGTTAAGCTGGATAGCAAAAAGGAGGGGAGCGAGTTTTATTATTTTATGCGGCTGGTGCTTTCGGCGGTGTATTATTTGCGTGGCGATACTGACCTGGCACTGCGCGAGGCCATTAACCTGGATCAGGCGGTTAACTACGAGCTGCAGCGCGATAAAACCATACAAACCAGCATCAGCAAGCCTATTATCAGTTCGTTCCGTAAGTACTATACCGTAGTGCAAAGCGCACGTGCCGGCATGAAGGCCGATTTACAGAAATTACGTGCCGAACTGGGGCAGTCTATCGTATCTAATACCGATCAGTCGCCCAACTCTATGCTTACCCAGTGGCTGCTGCAGGAACTGGACCTGAAAATTAAAAGCACACGCTAAGCCGGGCTGATTTTAACCCTGCTAACCAATTAGTAAAATACGTATACTTGCGGCCTAAACAAAGCCGTAATGGAAAGAAGCATCTATACCGAAGAACACAAAATGTTTGCGCAAAGCGTGCGCGATTTTATTGCTAAAGAAATAACACCGCACAATGCCAAGTGGGAGAAAGCCCAGATGGTAAGCCGCGAGAGCTGGCTTAAGTTTGGCGAAGCAGGCTTTTTGTGCATGCAGGTTGCTGAAGAGTATGGCGGCCTGGGTATGAAAGATTTTCGCTACAATGCTATAGTTGCTGAGGAGTTGGCTAAAACCGGAGCTGCAGGCCCGGCAGTAGGTTACCCGTTACACTCAGATATTGTAACCCCTTATATAGAGCACTACGGCAACGAGGCTACTAAAAAGAAATACCTGCCTAAGTTGGTAAGCGGCGAGTGGATTGCAGCTATTGCCATGACCGAGCCCGGTGCCGGCAGCGATTTACAAAACATACGTACAACCGCAGTAGATAAAGGCGATTACTACCTGGTTAACGGTTCTAAAACTTTTATTACCAACGGTTACCTGAGCGATGTAGTAGTAGTAGCCGTTAAAACCGACCCTGCTAAAGGTGCCAAAGGCACATCGTTAGTGGTAATGGATACCAGCATGAAAGGTTTTACAAAAGGTAAACCGTTTGAAAAAATTGGTTTGCATGCACAAGATACCTGCGAGCTGTTTTTTGAAAATGTAGAAGTGCCAAAAGAGAACCTGCTGGGTAAAGAAGGCGAAGGTTTTAAATATATGATGACCGAACTATCGCAGGAGCGACTGGTAGTAGCCCTTACCGCTATTGCCGCTGCCGAGGGTGTACTTGCCAGCACATTGCAATACACTAAAGACCGTCAGGCATTTGGTAAACCTATATCTGAGTTTCAGAACACCCGTTTTAAACTGGCTGAGGTAGCTACCGAAATTACTATTGGCCGTAGCTTTGCCGACCGCTGTGTAGAACTGCACTGCGAAAAGAAACTTGACCAGGCTACTGCCAGCATGGCTAAATACTGGTTAACCGACCTGCAAAGCAAGGTGGCCGACGAGTGCCTGCAATTACACGGTGGCTACGGTTATATATGGGAGTACCACGTTGCCCGTGCCTGGGCCGATGCCCGTGTACAGCGTATTTACGCCGGCACCAACGAGATTATGAAAGAACTGATAGCCCGCAACGTACTTAAGTAACAGTTGCAACAGGTAATAATTTAACAGGGGGAAACTGTCCGGTAAAGGGTGGTTTCCCCTCTGTTTTTTAAGTAATTACCGCATTACAGGTGTTAATGCCTCTTAACTAACTTTTATCAGCTAAGTAATAAGGGGTAGTTTGGTTATCTTCGTAATAACTATGAAAACCACTCACCGAAAATTTTTCCGCCCTGGGGTTGTTGCCACTGCATTGCTTATGCTGGTAACTTTTTTTTCGGCTACGGTACCCGTTACCACCGATAATGTAACACAACCCATAGAACCACAGGCCGATGTGTACAGTAAGCTTAACCTGCAACAACTGGGCCTTAGCCCAATGGTATACCGGGCGGCCGTTAACGGCTGGCAGAAATTAAGAAGCCGCGGCGCTGTTACCAAAAATATTATTGCCATTTGCGATTTTACCCAAAGCAGCAACAACCGCCGCCTGTACGTA
>JBJOOW010000056.1:0-4905 GCA_046051095.1 Bacteroidota bacterium
TATTACGGTAAGTGTACCGCCATAGTGACCCAGTTTGTACCACCATTTAAATTCGTACACGCTATCGATATGTCCGCTAAAGATGAGCGTGTTTTTTACTTCGCCCTGTGGCTCCAGTATAGCCTCTACATTCCACGATTTTAGTTTAGGGCCGGGGAAGTTACCCAGTACAGAGCGGTAGGTCATAAAATCGAGTACAAAGGCCAATGCGTTTACAAACGATACTACCAGGGCTGCCAGGTGCTGGTCGAAATAATAAAGCAGCAACGAAATGTAAAGTAGGGCACTGTAGTATTTAAGCTTACCGAAACGGGCGTGCAGGTACTCTTCAAACTCCAGTACTTTTACTTTAGGGGTAAACTCTTTACATCTTTCGGCTACTAGTAGTTGTGCGTTGCGCTCGGCTTCGCTGCCGGCTGGGCGGGGGCCAAAACGTTCAATAATTTCAGAAATCAGGTTAATCATAATATAGCGTGTTGTTGGTTGCGGGGTATTGTTTTCAGTTGTCAGTTGTAGGAAAAGTGAGTGATAACTATGCAATTTTCTTTTCTACTATGGCCAGCACTTTGCGTTCCATTTCTTTGGCTTTATCCAGTATCTCTTTTCCTTTTTGCAGTTTGCGGGCGGTGTAGCGTTTATCGGTATAACTGGCGGCGTTAATTTTTACATTCAGCCAGGCACCATAAACTGCCGAACGGGCACAAAGGGCACCCACACCGGCATCGCTAACCGAGTTGGGGTTACCATGTTCAGCCATTGCTTTAATTACATCGAACGATTTAAGCGATAGTTCCATTACTTTAAACGGTACTTCAATGGCGTGTTTGGTAGCGGCTTGTATAGCTTCTTTGCGCGCAGCTTTTTCGGCATCGGTACCTTTAGGCAGGCCAAAGGCATCCATTATTTTATTAAAGGCGCGGGTATCTTCATCTACCAGTTTAAGCAGTTCGTCTTTTATTTTTTGTCCGTCTTCGGCATAGTCCGAAAACTCTTTCCAGCGGTCATCCCATCCTTTTTTGTGCGACGACAGATTAGCTACCATAGTACCCAGCGATACACCCAGCGCACCTATATACGCCGAGATAGAGCCTCCACCAGGGGCAGGGCTTTCGCTGGCTGTTTCATCGGCAAAGCGGTGCAGGTTCATTTGTACCAGCGGCGATGCGGCGGCATCTTCCAGCAGGTATTCTATAATTCGTTTACGCGGTTCGAACGGAGTTAACTCATCAAGCCCCATGCTTTTAATTGCAATTTTTATCAGTTCATCTTCGCTTACACCGGTAGAGCGGTTTTGTTTCAGCAAAAAGTATTTGCCTGCATCCAGCATCGATTTAAGTGGTATCAGCCCAATCAACTCGCTACCGGTTACACGCATACCACGGTTGTAGGCACTTTTTACACACTCATCAAAAGCTATGTGTACCGGTGTTACGTTAATGTTGGTCAGGTTCATGCTAACCTGTGCTACCCCATACTCAGCAATATACCAACCAATACCTTTTACACTTTTGCAGGCACCGGGTTGTGTAATCTCTTCACCAGCTTCGTTTTTTACTTTGCGGCCCTGCTCGCGTACATCAAAAGCAACCGAGTTGGCACGTCGGGTAGAGGTAGTGTTAAGGTTAACGTTATAGGCTATCAGAAAATCGCGGGCACCAATGGCTACGTTACCGCTCTTTTCGTTAAAGCTGGCTGGCCCAAAATCAGGTTTCCAGTCGGCGGTTTTAATTTTTTGTGCTATGCCTTCGTACTCACCGGCGCGTACATTAGCCAGGTTTTTACGGTGCGGGGCACTGGCGGCATACTCGTACAGGTACACCGGTATTTTCAATTCTTTACCAACACGCTCGCCCAGCTTTTTAGCACAGGCAATACAGTCGTCCATAGTGGCATTGGCAATAGGTATAAACGGACAAACATCGGTGGCGCCAAAGCGTGGATGCTCGCCTTTATGTTTGCGCATATCTATCAGTTCGGCGGCTTTGCTCATGGCACGGAATGCCGCTTCTACCACCGTATTTTCATCGCCCACAAATGTTATAACGGTACGGTTAGTAGCCTTGCCGGGGTCTACATTCAGCAATCGGGCACCTTCAACACTTTCAATAGCATCGGTAATCTGTTTTATGATATTCATATCGCGGCCCTCGCTAAAGTTAGGCACACATTCGATTATCTTTTTCATGGTTGAAATTTTGTGTGAATATAAAAGTGTTTAGTTCTTATGTTTGAGTTTATGAACAACAAAGAACAAAAGCTACAGGCCTTTGAGCGGATATTGAAAATAATGGATGAACTGCGTGAGCAGTGCCCCTGGGATAAAAAGCAGACCATGGAGACCCTGCGCCCCCTTACCATAGAGGAAACTTATGAACTAAGCGATGCTATACTAAAGGGTGATATGAAGGATATAAAGGAAGAGCTGGGCGATATGTTGCTTCATTTTGTTTTTTATGCCCGTATTGGCGAAGAGAAAGGTGCCTTTGATGTGGCAACGGTTATTAACGGGCTTTGCGAAAAGCTGATTTACCGCCACCCACACATTTATGGCGATGTAAAGGTTAATAACGAAGATGATGTAAAGAAAAACTGGGAGCAGTTGAAAATGCGCGAGGGCAAAAAATCGGTGCTGGGTGGTGTGCCCGATAGCCTGCCTGCCCTTATAAAAGCGTACCGTATACAGGAAAAAGCTGCCCAAGTAAAATTTGAATGGGAGAACATTGAAGATGTATGGAAGAAGGTAGAAGAAGAAACCGCCGAACTTAAAAACGAAATTGCCGCCCGCACAAGCGATGAGGATACCGCCGCTAACCAGAAGGTAGAAGAGGAGTTTGGCGACCTGCTTTTTGCACTGGTTAACTATGCCCGCTTTTTAAAGGTAGACCCCGAAACAGCACTGGAGCGTACCAACATAAAATTTATGCGCCGCTTTAAATTTATTGAAGAGCGTGCCGCCGCCCTGCAAAAACCATTAAAGGATATGACGCTGGGAGAAATGGATGGTATATGGAACGAGGCTAAAGCCAATGGGTTATAAACAGTATCCCACCGGTTTATGCGCAACAGGGCATACATTTTGTAGTAACCCTGTAAAACTATATATTGGTTAAAACATTGCCGATTGGCCTTTACTGATACCCTTAAAAAATACTTTTTACCGGCCCTGCTGATTGTAGCGTTACTGGTGGCTTTACTAAAGCCGGCCACGGATAACCTGCGCACGGTTGCCAGCCGGCTGCAAAGCCAGTTGAACAATCTGGAAGAAGAGTTTTACAGGGATGTACACAATACCGAATTACGCAAAGCACTTGCCAGCGGCGAGGAAGAAGCTGCAGCTATTGAAAAAACAGAAGAGCGTGGCCTTTGGTTGTATTATTATAAAGACGGCAACCTGCAACACTGGACTAACAATGCGGCAATACCCGCCCTTAACCCCGGTAGTATTGATGAAGGGACCACGTTTGCCAAGCTAAAAAATGGTTGGTATCAGATTAGCAAGTACACCGATACCGTAACCAACGAAACCATAATTGGGTTGGTGGAGGTTAAAAACGATTTTCCGTTTGAGAACAAGTTTTTGAAAAACGATTTTGTTGCAGGTGTAAAGGTGCCGCATAACATTGCTTTAAACGACCATAACCTGCAGGGCTCTGTACAGGTTAGCAACCTTAATGGGCAGTTTCTTTTCAGCATATATACACTGGGCGATGTAAAAGAGGTAGATATTAACTACCTGCTGCTGGCAGCACAGCTTACACTGCTGCTGCTATTGTTTTATTACATACACTTTGGGGCTAAATGGCTTACCACCAACAAAGGTTTTTTGCCGGGTATTAGCTTTTTGCTGTTGGCTATTGTGCTGGTGCGCGGGTTAATGTTGTGGTTCGATCAGCCGGCAGAGTTTTATAAGCTCGATATTTTCGACCCACGGTATTATGGCTCATCGCAGGTAACAAAATCGTTAGGCGACCTTATAATTAACGCCATACTGCTTACGTGGGTAGTTATATTTTATACCCTGCACCACACATTGCCACAGCAATACCTAAAGCTTAACCGCAATGTGCGGGTACAGAACGTAGCCCTTATTTTTTGTTGTACCTGGCTGGTATGGTGGGTGTTTAAAACGCTGGTGCTGGATAGTACCATATCGTTTGAGGTGTACAATATACTTAGTCTTGATAGTTACAGTGCTGTTGGGCTTATTTGTATTGCCCTGCTGCTGGTGTGCCATTTTTTAATTACCCGCAACATATTTACAGGCCTGCAAAATGCCGGTGTTGAGCGCAAATGGATACTGGCTGTAGCAGTTGCGTACGGTATAATATTTGGTGCCGCAGTACCGGGCTCGGCGTATACCGAGTCGCTGGCGTTTTCGGTTTTATGGTCGGCAGGTTTTATTGTAATAGTGTATATAGTAATGCTGCGCGATAAATCGCTGGCGGTACGTAACATTATTATTTACGTAGCCCTGTATAGTATACTGGCTACTTTTTTAATAGAGAATCTGTATGAGCAGAAAGAGCGTAACCAGCGCCGCTTTTTTTCGGGTAAGCTGATTACCGAACGCGATTTTGTGGCAGAGTATCTGTTTGAAGATATTGCCCGCCGTATTGCGCAGGATGGATTTATCCGTAATTACTTTGGCAACCCGTTGTTATCTAAAAAGGTAATTACCGATAGGGTTAACTCGCTTTACCTGGGGGGGTATTTTAATAAATACAACCTAAAGCTGCTTACGTTTGATGCCGCCGGCAAACCCCTGCGTAATGAAGATACGTTGCCGCTGGCTTATTACCATAGCCTGCTTAACGGCGATACAGCCCCGCAACGATCGTTGTACTATATTAACGATACATCGCTTAATTACTCGTACCTGTCGTTTATAAATTTCGAGACCGATAG
>JBJOOW010000057.1:0-2695 GCA_046051095.1 Bacteroidota bacterium
CTACACCACCCCACGAAAAATGAAACGGACTGGTTCCTCCGGATATATTCACCCAAACATTACCACCACCAGGGCAGGTGATAACTGTTGCGCCCATAGTAACATGCATACTATCGAAGTATAGATATTGCATACGCTCGCAGCCATTCTCATCCTGTACTTTTACCCAGGCCGTATCGAAACACAGGCCGCCACCTAACATACCTGTGTAACCGCTGGACCATATAATATTCAGCGGGCCAATTTCATTTTGTACATGTAGCTCTGCCTGCCCGTTACACTGGTTAGGGCAAGCATTTTTCTTAACGCTGGCAAACATGCTAAAACAGCCGCCGCCGCCACCTCCTCCACCACCACCGCCATCAACTACTGCACCTCCGCCACCAAAGGCCCAACAAAAGCCATCTTCGCCGGCACCGCCATGCATAGCGCTGGTATCTATAAAACTACCGGTGCAGCTATATAGCCCTTCGCCACATACAAAAAACATTCCGTTGCTGTTGGCATACGATATATCTGCCGGGTAATCGTAACAGCTATCGCCCTTGTAGGTACTCCAAAACATTTTACCATAATTCTCAAACCCTGCCAAAAAACCATCGGCCTGCCCACTTAACGAATCCTGATAAAATGCATTGTTAAACAATGGACTATCTAAAGGTAAATCGGTAGAGAATGTAAAGCCGGTAATATAAATACTACCACCGGGGCTTGTAGCCACACCGGTGCCTACATCTAACCCGCTACCGCCATAATAGGTAGCCCATTTACGATTCAGGTTGTTTTTACATTTTACAATAAATGCATCGTAACTACCTGCTAATGCAGGTTGCTGATAACTCTGCTGATTTAACTGCTGATTAGGAAAATCGGCAGAGCTGGTGCGGCCGGTAAAAATACAATCGCCATACTGACCTATTGTTACATCGTTAAAATAATCGTTACCGGTGCCACCATAGTAGGTACCCCGCTTAAGATAGGATAACGAATCGAATCGTAACAAAAAGCCATCGGTACCACCGGCATTGGTTATCTGGTGGTAAAACGGCAAAGAGGTATCCATAGTAACCGGCAGATTGGTAGATGTTGTAAAACCGGTTACTACAACGTTTGCAAGCGAATCGGTTGCTATAGATGTAGCCACATCATCGCCGGCAGCGCCATAGAGCGTTGCCCATAAAGCATGGCCGTTAGTATCGAATTTTAAGATAAATGCTTCGCTGCCTATGGTAAGGTTTTGGTAATAGCCCGAATCTTGCCTAAGCGTATAAAGCGTATTACCCGGCGAGTTAGTGTAGCCAGCCACATACAACCTATTGTACTTATCGGTGTGTATTTTCAAACCTTCCTCGTTACCAATACCACCATAAAAAGTAGACCATTTAAGAATAAGTGAAGTGTCGAACTGTGCAACAAAAGCATCTTGCGCTATAGCTGTACCCTGATTGTATGCCCCCGGCTTATTTACAACCGGCATACCTGTTTGCGCACTACCTGTAACAAATACATTACCCCAGCTACTAACTGTTATAGAGTTACCAAAATCGTTACCGCTGCCACCCAAATAGCTTATCCAACGCGGTACCTGGTTGGTATCCAGTTTCATCAGCACCACATCGGTATTGCCGTTGTAGGTATTATCAAAGTAAGCGCCACCACCCGGATTTATGAGCGGAAAATTGGTTGAGTTGGTATAACCGGTTAGATATATAAAAGGCTGAGAGGCTGCAGGCCTGTTATCGTTAGCAATACCTCTAAGCCCATCGGCAAATGTACCGCCATACTGTGCGCTCCACTGCAACGCCAATGGTGGGTCTATTATCAAATCTTTAGAGTTATCGTATCCGCCCACGTTAAACGAAATTTCTTTACCGCCAGCGTTATATACATACGCCACATCTACCGGCTGGCTATTACAATGCGCTTTTAAGTCGCCCTCGCGTAGTGTGCCGTTATGCGTACCTATTAACAACGAATTTGCCGATGGTGTAATATCGGCATACTTATACTGCATCTTTATCTGCGCAGGGTTGCTGCCGGGGTGTACCACAAAATCGTATTCCAGTTTACCATCGGCTGTACTTTTCCATACCCAATCTATACCCGGATAAACATTTTGTATGGTTACAGCGCTGTAATTTTTTACACCGGTTATTGGTTTACCCCCACTTGCCATATAATAATTTACCTGTAAGAGCTGCTGACCGGTAAAGTGTAACGCCGTAGAGTTTATAGTGGCACCAGCCAATACAACATCTACCCTGCTATACTTAATAGTGTATTTAGGCTCGTTAATATAAACCGGGTGCGGCCGGGCATTTGTTACCTCCTCGTATTGTTTTAAAACATACGTAACACCGGTGGTAGTTATATAAAAATCGAGGCCGTTAATAGATGACTTTGCCAGTACATTGCTTACCGGCCTGCCATCGGTGCCCAGTACCTGCCCGTTATTAGGGCTGTACATTACCGGGGTAGAAAGATGAGGTTTGACAATACCATTTTCTGCGGCCTTAATCCAATAACAAAGGATAAGACCTACAAGGAGTAGATGGGTCTTTTTCATAAAAGGGTGAAGGAGTTAGTGTACCACCAAGGTAAGCAGGACTTTTTAAAAAAAATACTACTATGTTGTTTTTTTATGCAAGTGTTAAAAAACACGGGCACCAACCGCTTTAAACTACGGGTAAGTGTT
>JBJOOW010000058.1:0-7269 GCA_046051095.1 Bacteroidota bacterium
TACACGTTAATGGATGGTACAGTAACCGACGCCAACGCCAGCCATGCGCCGGTATCTACCGAAACCTACTTTATAGTTACTGATAAATGCACCGAGTGTAAAGGTTTTCACGACACGCCACAGTGTGCTTCCGTTTGCCCGGTAGACTGTTGCCTGGCCGATGAACTACACGTAGAAACAGAACAAGAGCTACTGGCCAAAAAGGCTAAGCTACACTTATAATACCCACGGTGCGGCATGGACCGCTACCCGTTTAAAATTACCTTGCAGCAATGGATATAACTACCGATACACAACCACACCACCCTGTAGAAATAAAGGATGTGGATAGTGTTGTCATCCGCTTTTCGGGCGACTCGGGCGATGGTATGCAGCTTACCGGTATGCAGTTTACCGATACTACCGCCCTGATGGGGCAGGACCTTTCTACCTTTCCGGAGTTTCCGGCAGAGATACGTGCCCCGGCCGGTACTATTGCCGGTGTATCGGGCTTTCAGGTACACTTTGGCAGTAAAGAAATATTTACACCCGGAGACCAATACGATGTGCTGGTGGCTATGAATGCCGCCGCGCTTAAAAACGACCTTAAGCGATTAAAACGTGGCGGGTTGGTAATTGTAAACACAGCCGGGTTCGATTCGCGCAACCTTAAACTGGCCGGCTACCCCGAGGGGGCTGTTAGTCCGCTGGATGATGAAACACTAACCGGTTACAACGTTTACAAAATAGATGTTACCAAACACACCAAAGATGCATTGAAAGGCTCGCCGCTTAGTATGAAAGAGGTTGAGCGCTGCAAAAACATGTTTGTGTTGGGCGTACTGTTTTGGCTGTTTGATAAAAGCATGGAGTTTACTGTGCGCTTTTTAGAAGAGAAGTTTGCTAAAAACGCCGACATACTCAGCGCCAACATTACCGCACTTAAAAGCGGATGGAACTACGGCGACAATACCGAAATATTCCACACCCGTTATAAAACCGCCAAGGCGCATTTGCCTGCCGGCGAGTACCGCAATATATCGGGCAACCAGGCTTTGGCCATAGGTATAATAGCCGCCGCCGAAAAAGCAGGGCTGGAGGTATTTTTAGGTTCGTACCCTATTACACCGGCATCGGATGTACTACACGAACTAAGCAAGTATAAAGCCAACGGCGTAAAAACTTTTCAGGCAGAAGATGAGATTGCCGCTATCTGCTCGGCTATAGGCGCGGCCTATACCGGTGCGCTGGGTGTTACTACCACTTCGGGCCCGGGTATGGCGCTTAAAAGCGAAGCCATGAGCCTGGCAATGATGCTGGAACTACCGTTACTTATTTGCGATATACAACGCGGTGGTCCATCTACCGGTTTGCCTACTAAAACCGAGCAGAGCGACCTGCTGTTTGCTATGTATGGCCGCCACGGCGAAGCCCCGCTGCCCATAATAGCAGCCTGTACACCGGCCGATTGCTTCGATGCGGTGTATGAGGCTGTAACCATATCGGTAGAGCACATGGTGCCGGTTATATTTTTAAGCGATGGTTACATAGCCAATGGTGCCGAGCCGTGGAGGTTCCCAACCGAAGATATGCTGCCGGAGATTAAGGTAACCTTTACTACACAAAGCAATAACCCCGAGGGTAAATTTTTGCCTTACCGCCGCGATAACCGTGGCGTACGCCCGTGGGTTAAACCCGGCACCAAAGGGTTAGAACACCGGATTGGCGGGCTGGAAAAGCAAAACGAAACCGGTAATGTAAGCTACGATAATGCTAACCATCAGCTAATGGTTAACCTGCGCGCCGAAAAGGTAGCCAAGATTGCCGACCGCATACCTTTGCTTAAACCAGATAGCGGACCCGATAAAGGTAAGGTGCTGGTGCTGGGTTGGGGCAGTACCTACGGTGCTATTAAAACTGTAATGAACGATTTGCACAAACAGGGTTATAACGATATAGCCCATGTGCATTTGCGCCACATGAATCCTTTTCCTAAAAATATGGGCGACCTGTTGAAGAGTTTTGATAAAGTGCTGATACCGGAAATGAACACCGGCCAGTTGTTACAACTGGTGCGTGCCAAGTATCTTATACCGGCTATTGGCTTTAGTAAGGTACAGGGTTTACCGTTTGATACAGATGAGATAAAAACTAAAGTGTTGGAGGTATATAATAGTCCCGCCTAACAGTGGGCGTCATTGCGAGGAGCGAGGCTCTGAGAGCGACGAAGCAATCTCTTTGTAAGCGCAGAAAAACAGCCAGAGATTGCTTCGTCGCAAAGCCTCCTCGCAATGACGAACAAAATAAATTTGGAGTATTTAATCAGCGTAATCAAATTGAATTATCTGAGTAATCTTACAACGAAGTGAAAAATGAGTAACGAGACAATTGAAAATACGGCACCGGTTAAATTAACCGCTAAAGATTTTACCAGCGACCAGGAAGTAAAGTGGTGCCCCGGTTGTGGCGACTACAGCATACTGAAGCAGGTACAAACCGTGCTGCCCGAATTTGTTACCGAGAAAGAGAAGGTGGTGTTTGTGTCGGGTATCGGTTGTTCATCGCGGTTTCCGTATTACATGGCAACATACGGCATGCACAGCATACACGGCCGTGCCACTGCCATAGCTACCGGTGTAAAGGTGGCTAACCCTGCACTAACCGTATGGGTAGTGGGTGGCGATGGCGATTTACTATCGATAGGTGGTAACCACTTTATACATATGCTGCGCCGCAACCCCGATATAAAACTGATGCTGTTTAACAACCAGATATACGGGTTAACCAAAGGCCAGTATTCGCCAACATCGCCCAAAGGCACGGTAGCAAAAAGCACCCCGCTGGGCTCGGTAGATGAACCGTTTAACCCCGCCGAGTTAGCACTGGGCGCCAAGGCAAGTTTTTTTGCCCGCACGCTGGACCGCGACCCTAAGCACATGCAGGCTATGCTTACGCGTGCCAACGCGCACAAAGGCAGTGCGCTGTTAGAGATTTACCAGAACTGTCCCGTGTTTAACGACGGAGCGTTTTTTGTTTTCAGCGAAAAGGAAACCAAGCGCGAAGAAGCGCTGTACATAGAACATGGCAAGCCAATGGTGTTTGGTAATAACGATAGCAAAGGCATTAAACTGGATGGCTTTAAGCCGGTTGTAGTTGACCTTACCGATGGTACTGTAAGTAAAGACGACCTTTGGATACACGATGAAACCGATAAAACCAAAGCATTTATACTGGCTGGCTTTGCCGATAATTTAGAAACACACTTACCACGCCCGTTTGGCGTATACTATAGCGAGCTACGCCCAAGTATAGAAGACGATGTGGTTGCACAGATAGATAATGCCCGTGCTAAAAAGGGCCGCCTGTCACTTAATAAAATACTAAGCGGCGATAAAACCTGGACGATACTTTAGTGTAGAGCCAGGAGCATAGAACCTGGAGCCAAGTAGAGAAACATCACCTTCATGGCACGACTAAGCAAAGCACGGAGCCGGGCCAAAGTCATGCCATGGCTAAACGCATAACAAAAAAACCAAAAGCCCCTTACCGGTACCGGCAAGGGGCTTTTAATTATTGGAAATTAATTAGAGGGCTATTCTTTGTAAAGCTTGCGGGCACCATATACCAAACCTGCACCCATTAATAGGAATATACCACCATCAATTGGTACACCCGGTGGCGGTGCCGGTGGTGGTGGTGGTGGCGGTGGGCCTTGCGCAAAAACGCCTACGGCTACAACCATTAAAACCAACGCCCATGCCGATTTCAGTAATACACTTTTTCTCATTAATCGTTTATTGTAGCTGATATCCACAAAAGTATTATTCATTTGTTAATAAGCAAACCCTGTTACAACTTAATTTGAGCGAAATATTAGCTTTTCAATCAGATGGCTAATTCTGTTTGAGGGTCCCAAAATACTGCTTTGAAGTTTAACACAACGTTATTTTTCACGGTTATACCCTCCTTTTCCAAAAGTTCCTGCATCAGCTCGGGCGGGTTAAAATGATGGCGACCTGTTAAAAGTCCGTTGCGGTTTATTACACGGTGTGCAGGTACTTTGGGTTTTTGCCGGTGGCTGTCGTTCATGGCGTAGCCCACCAAACGCGCCGAGCGGCCGCTACCCAGGTATTTGGCTATAGCCCCATAGCTGGTAACCCGGCCTTTAGGTATCAGCCGCGCTACCTCGTATACGTTCTGAAAAAACGTATAGCTTTTGCTATCGGCCTTTTGTGCTGGTAGGGCAGGGGCTTTTTTAGCTTTAGCGGCCTTTTTAGGGGCGGGTTTCTTTTTGGCGGTGCGGGGCATGGTTACTATGCTTTAGATAAAAGGAACCTAATATAATTGATTGTGCGCCCTTCCGCAAGGTGTTTTTTCTCGTAATAGGTTTGTATGCTCAGTTCGTCGTACTGCAACGGGGCGCTGTATATGTCCTCTTTACAATAAAGTATTTCGGGGCTAAACTCCTGTGCCATCTCTTTGGTAAACAGGTGCAGCGGCAGGTCGTCGGTTTTAAAATGCAGTATCGCGCCCGGTTTGGCTATCTGCCGGTAGCGCTCTAAAAATTTAGGGGCGCTTAGTCTTCTTTTCGCATCGCGCAGTTTTGGGAAAGGGTCGGGGAATGTAATCCATATTTCATCTACCTCGCCGGCAGCAAAGTAGTTTAGTATATTCTCTATTTTAAAACGGGCAAAAGCCACATTGGTAAGGCCTTCGTCCAGCGCGGTTTTACTACCGGTAAAAATGCGTGCGCCTTTGCTATCTACCCCTATAAAATTTTTGTTTGGGTAGCGGCGTGCCAATGCAAGTGCATAATCGCCTTTACCGCAAGCCAGTTCAAGCACAATGGGGTTATTGTTTTTAAACACCTCGCTTTTCCATTTGCCTTTCATATCCATCTCAACCCCTTCGTGGTTTATCATGTGCGGGTTGGTGTAATGCGTATTCTGGTACACGTTGGGAAACGAGTTAATACTGTTTATCTTAAACATCTTGGCTTTGCCCATACTACAGTTCTGTTTACTGTGCGCGAAAGTATTTTTTCTGCCGTAAATAATACGGTAAGCAACGCTTGGGGGTTTTGTATCGTTTTACAACAAAATAGCCTTAATGGCGCTGCACGGTATTTTTTTTGTCTTTGGTTGCCGGTGCGGCGCCTTTGGGCTGTTTTATAAAACCACACCTGTATGAAAAAACTGCTACACCTGTTACTGGCAGTAATGTTAACTGCCAATATATACGCGCAAATACCTAACGGAGGAATGGAATACTGGAACGCGCAGGTGTTGCAGTTTTGGCAAACCAACAGCCGGCCTTTTACCCTACCACCGTGGGACCCCTACGTTATTAAACAGGATACCGACCGTTACAGCGGCAACTATGCGGCTAATTTTTTTGCCAATGGTGTATTTAAACCCATGGCAACCATTACCTACCCTATGCTGCAACACCCACAGGGCTTACGCTTTTACTACAAATACGAGTTTGCCCCCTGCGTAAACGAACCGGGGCAGCCTTATAAAGATACAGTAGCTATAAAGGTAGAACTGCTACAGGGCAGTACAGTAGCAGATAGCGGCGAATGGATACTGGATACCAGTGGGTTTACACCCAACTACAAGCAGGGTTATATACCGATTACTCAAAACACGGTGTTGTTCGATTCGTGCAGGATAACCATTTGGGGCGGTGCGCTGGTTGGTGGTTGTGGTATTGTGGCTGCAGCTACACAGTTTAAGGTAGATGCACTGGAGTTTGATTTTGACCAATGCAGCCATACCGGTGTAATTGTACAAGGTACCAGCTGCCTGCTGATAGATACCGGCACGGGTAATCTGCTGGTGCCCTGCAACACCAGCATAGGCCTGCTTGGCTTAGAGGCCGGCGACACTATCCGTTTTTCGTTTACGGCCAACAATACCTGCAAAAGTATTTGTATGGAGGGCGCTACTATAGATATTACCTGTATAGATACCAGCCACAACCAATTGCCCTGCAATGTAGCGTTGCAGTTGCAAAAGCAAAACCCCACATCGTATGTAGCCAACAACGGCTGGCTGAAAGCCACTGTTAGCAACGCTACGCCACCGGTTAACTATATGTGGAGCATAGGCACAAGTGGTATGGGGGTAGATTCGATAAGCAACCTGCACGAAGGGAACTATTGTGTAACCATTACCGATGTAAACGGTTGCACAGCTACAGGCTGCGACTCGCTGGCGGGGCCGCATGTGTGTATCGACTCGGCACTGATGTGCCCGCCGGGTAGCCTTTGCTGCGATGCACCTATTAACGACCCGGTATGCGGGTGCGATAGTGTAACATACCCTAACGGTTGTGCGGCCACTCACTGGGGCGGTGTAACGTGGGTGTATCCGGGCCCGTGTGCCACTACCGGTATAAACGATATTTCCACCAACAGCAACACACTTATACTGGCACCGGTACCGGCTAAAGATATATTGCGTGTTACCTACGCCTTTGCCAAAGCGGGCAATGTGCAGCTGCGTATTACCAATGCACTTGGGCAAACCATACGCACACAGCAGGCTGGTATGCAGGCCGCAGGTGCACATACAACCGAGCTGTCATTATATGATTTTGCTGCGGGCATGTACTTTGCCGAAGTACGCACCGAAACTGAACGGCGTGTAAAGCGCTTTGTAAAGGAATAATTGCCGCTGTGTAATGCCGCTTGTTTGTACTTTAGCGCTGGCTAACCGGCGCACCCATGTCTGATAATAATCGAACCATACAAACAGCACTCAACGAATTTTTTGCCCTATATAACCTGGGTGAAGATGGCGGCCTTAACGATGATTGGGCATACATGGATATGAAGTGGTTTCGTATACCGTTCCCCAATACTGCTGCGCGAAAAAAAGCATTGGTATACCACGATGTACACCACCTGACAACCGGTTACAAAAGCAACTGGCAGGGCGAAGCCGAAGTAGGTGCCTGGGAGATAAGCACCGGTTGCGGCCCCTATAAAGCTGCGCTGTTTCTCGACTCGGGTGCTATGGCGGTGGGCCTGATTTTTTACCCTGTAAAAACGTTTCGTGCTTTTATACGCGGACAGCGCACCCGCAACCTATACCTTAATACCTATACGCGCGAACAGCTAATGCCTATGCGCATAGCCGAAGTGCAACAACTGCTTGGTTTAAATAATGAAGATAAAACACCGGTTAAAGCAAAAGAGATACTAAACTTTATTGGCTGGGCGCTGGTAGCGGCGCTTTGGTATGTGCCTGTACTGCTGTTTGTGTTACTGGCTGTTTGGTATAT
>JBJOOW010000059.1:0-4109 GCA_046051095.1 Bacteroidota bacterium
AAAGTAATTTTCGCTAAACCAGTTAATAGCTTAACAACACTGTACAGTTATTGGTTCAGATATTCCATCACTAAAATCAGATTTTTTATCTGACCAACCATCCAAAGGGTAAGCGCTACAAACGGCACTACCAGAAAGAAAGAGTCTAACCTATCCAGAAAACCGCCATGGCCCGGCATAATTGAGCCTGAGTCTTTTATACCCAAATTGCGTTTCAGTAACGATTCTACCAAATCGCCATAAGTAGCTGTTACCACCACCACGGCAATAATTATTACCCATTCTATCGATGAGAACATTTGTAACTGGGGTATCTTATTGGCAAAGTAATAAACCACCAGAGTTGCCAGGGCACCAAGCACCGAGCCCTCCCAGGTTTTTTTAGGCGATACGCGCTCAAACAACTTATGCTTGCCTAATAATGAACCGAATATGTAGCAAAACGAATCGTACATCCAGATACTGAAGAACATAGCAAAAATGAACCACTTACCCTGCTCGAAATAAATTTTAGTTGCCAGTATAATAGGTATCGCTATCCAGAACATAGCTACCGATTTCCAGCCCAGGTTTTCGAAAGGCTTATCGGATTTAGAATACAGCTCGGTAATAAACAGTATAAACATAGCTACCGGTATAAGCGTGGTAAGGCCCAATGCCGAATCGCGGAAACGTACCATTTGTTGCGCAAAAGCCAGTAGCAGATTACTTAAATCGGGCAGGCCTTGTGCCGGTGGCGACATAAGTATGAACGACTTTACAAACACCACATACAGTAACAGCATGGTAAACTTTTTACCCTGCCAAAACGAGTTAGGCTGGTTGCGGCGTATTTCGGTAATATTAAAATACTCATTAAGGCTGCCCAGTAACATAATACTCATTAGCACAAAAAATGAATACTCGTTGTACAGCAAAGCAGTAATAGCCAGCGCTGCTACAACAAGGCCGGATGATAAACGGATAAGAAAATTTTTCATAGCAGAGCGTAGGGGTTAGTAGGTATTGTTTGTTTCTATGGGTTGTACAGGTTCAACAAACGTGGCTGGTTTTTTCCACTTATTAAAAATAAAAACAAAACCGATAAACACGGCTATAGATATTAACGAGGCATAAAGGGGTGTTTCGGCCTCGGCAAAGTCTTTACCCACGGCACCGGTATTGTACAGATACTTAAACAGCACCGCCAAAAAGTTATTTGTAAAGTGCGCCGCTATAGGTAACCACAGGCTGCCGCTTATATAATACAGGTAACCTAAAAATATACCCATTACCCAAATGGCCAGCACGTTATCTACCTCGAAATGGAACACAGCAAACACAAAGCCGCTAAATAATAGCGCCGCTACCATCGGCACTTTACCTTTAAGTAAATCACCAAGCAGTAACCCTCTGAAGAAAAACTCCTCGCCTATAGCCGGCACAACCGCTACTACCAATGTAGCAACAATAAAGTGAGCAACATCCGTAAAATTCATCAGCGCACCAGCCAGCTCCTCGTTACGCTTATGCGCATCGTACAAAAACTGAAACTTAGCCGGTAATACTACCAGCTTGTTTATAGTAACCAGAAACTCTACAAAAAACTGCGCAACCAATACCGAAGCTATTGCCAACAATACCATTTTTGCATCGGGATAGTTATTAATGCGCAGGTGCTTTTTAAACTCGCCACTCTCCAGCACTGCAAACATTATAGCGGTTAGTGCAAAACCACCCAGCGAGGTAAAGCCCTGTATAAATAAAACCGCATTTTGGGCTTCGGGTGTAGTAAAACGGCCATTAACTATGGTTTGAATATCCTGCATGCCAAACAAAAAACTGGAAAGGTAAGTCCCAATCATGGCAAGTACAGAAACGTTAAATACAAACATACTGAACATTAAAAGTATGCGCAGTACCAACGGATAATTCTTAAACGGTGGGTTCATAATAGCCCAAACATAAAACTATTTATGAAAGCGCAACTTATCTACCAATATGGCAGATGTACTATCGGCATATATACCATACGCATTAACCAGTGTACCTTTTAAACCCGTTTTCGACTCAATAGCATATAGCACTACCTCATCATCTACATCGGTGGCGCCATCAAAGTGGTAGGTCTCGGTAATCTCAAACTCTGCCGGCGATAAACGGGTACCCGATACCGAACATTCTATTACATCTTCTCGCAGGTTAAAATCGCGGTCGTAGCCACGTGCTTTCAAATCATTCAAGGCATCAACCAGGGTTTCGTAGTTTTTCATGTGTCTGTGTTTTTAGCAAAACTAAACCAGCCAGCCAATAATAGATGCTATTAGCTCTATTAAAATTATTACCACCAGAAAATTACGGGCAGTATTATAGTTGCGCTGTACAGGAGCTGTAAAGGTTACATCGCTGAACTCGGTAGTGGCTATTATTTCTTGTTGTTCTGTCATACTACAAAGTTTTAGTTATTAAACACTTAACGGCGCTGCCGGTTAAACATTTTGAAAAATGCCGGCTTAACCGTGTTAAATTTTGGTTACCGATAAACTGATAAAAATATGCGGGCAGAGGTATTTCACTCTGGCCCGCATTACATAAACCACCACATTTATCTACTGCACTATTAGTAAGCTTTGTTACCAGAAACGGACACCGCCTATACGGCTCAGGTCCAGTTTAGATAACAGCAAATTGTATTCCAGTTGTATTTTCCCCAGTTGTGCATCCTGCAAATTGGTTTGTGCGGTAAGCAGTTCCAGGTTAGTAATTACACCGCCACGGTAACGGGTGTTTGCAAGGCTTAGCGCTTCGTTAGCCTGCTGTACCTGTAGCTCGTAGTTTACCAGCTTGCTTTGCGTAGCCGATACATCGTTTTTAGCTTGTGCTATATCTTTATTCAAACTTAGCTTTTGTGCCTCTAATGCATACGTATTTGCCTGCAGGTTTATCTTGGCAATCTTAGTTTGATAGTTGGGGCGCGCTGAGGAAAAAATGGGAATATTTAACCCCACACCCACGTTGTAGTTAAACATCAGCTTATTGATATCGGGTACAAAACCATTTTTATAGCCGGCACTTGCATTTGCCACTAACGATGGCAACCAGCCGCGTTTGGCAATCTTTACATCCCAGGTTGCAGTAGCCAGTTTATCGTTCAACACTTTTATGTCGGCGTTGTTATCGGCGCTCACCGCATCGGCGTTAAACAAGCTGCCGTCAGCATCGCGGGCAGTTATATAATCGTAACCGGTATTGGCAGTAACCATGTTAAGTACATCGTACTGTTTTTTTAGCTGCGTTTGTAAATCTATCAGACGGTTTTGTGCTGTATTCTTTTTTACCTGTGTAGAAAGCAAATCAAACTTCAACGCATCGCCGTTTTTTATTTTATCACTTATCAGTTTTTCGTTGGCTTCCAGCAGCTTTATCTGCTCGCCCTGTACATCAATACTTTTATTAATAAACACTATACCGTAATAAACCTGCGCTACCTGATAAGCCAGAGTCAGCTTTGCACTCTCCAGGTTATCTTTAGATGTTGCTACTTCGCTTTTCGATTTTTTAATACCAGCATCGGTACGGCCAAAATCCCAGATAGGCTGCTGTAGCTTCAATCCTAAATCGAAGTTGTTAGCTGGTATAAACTGAATATCTTTTGTAACACCAGGGCCAATAGGAATACTGATAGAAGGCGTTGGTTTACCATACCGGTAGCTGGCATCGCCGCTTATTACAGGCATGTAACCACCGTAGGCAAGGTCTTTACGCGCCTCGCTAAGGTTTACATATTCATTTGCCTCTTTCAGCTTAGGGTAGTTCTCTATGGCTTTAGCTATCAGCTCGCTTAACTGTGCCGGGGCTTGTACTTGTGCAGTAGCTATTGCTACGGTACCCAGCATTACTATTGCAGAAAATATTTTCTTAATCATAACTATGTATTTATTGGCTATTATGCCTTTGTCTTAATTCTATTAATCCAATACTATTAATGGGCACTCTCGCTGGCAACTTTCATTTCTTCGGCGGTCAGCTTTTTGTTACGCAATGCAAAAATCATAGGAAACACCGCCAGTACTGCCACGGTAGAAAACAGAAACGCATCGCCGTATGTAAGCAGGTAAGCCTGCTTGCTT
>JBJOOW010000060.1:0-5866 GCA_046051095.1 Bacteroidota bacterium
ATATATTAAAATATTTTAAAATACATTAAAAACAAGGGTGTTAACATTTTAGAGGGAAGGGTATTAACATTGAAATTTGTAATTGCCTGATAATTAAACCATTAAAGCGACAGGGTATTAACATGGTATAAAAACGGAGCAAAAAAGTGAGTACTTCTGCTATATTCGCGGCTTAATATAAAAGGCATGACAACCGAGAACATAAATGATATAAAAGGCCGTTTAGAGGCTTTGAGGGGGTATCTTTGACTACGCTAACCGTAAGCTAAAGATACAACAGGACGAGCACACTACTGTGCACCCCGACTTTTGGAACAACCCCAAAAAGGCGGAAGAAATACTGAAAGAAATAAAGGTGAATAAGTTTTGGGTAGAGTCGTTTGACGCTGCCTGGAAAGAGATGGAAGATGTAACCGTGCTGCGTGAAATTTAAGAAGCAGGTGAAGCTACCGATAGCGAATTGAAAGAAGCCTATAACCATGCACTGGCGGCAGCCGATGACCTGGAGTTTAGAACCACGTTAAACCAACCCGAGGACCAGCTAAGCGCAGTGCTTGAAATAAACGCAGGTGCAGGTGGTACCGAAAGCTGCGACTGGGCCAGCATGCTGCTACGTATGTATGTAATGTGGGCCGAGCGGCATGGGTTTAAGATAACCGAAGTAGACCGTACCGATGGTGATGTGGCAGGTATTAAGTCGGTATCGCTGGAGATAGATGGTGACTTTGTGTATGGCTACCTGAAGAGCGAGAACGGGGTACACCGGTTGGTGCGCATCTCTCCTTTCGATTCGAACGCCAAGCGCCACACCTCGTTTGCATCGGTGTTTGTTTACCCTATAGTGGATGATACGATAGAGATTAACATACCACCATCGGAGTTAGAATGGGCTACGTTCCGTTCGAGCGGTGCCGGTGGGCAGAACGTGAACAAGGTAGAAACGGCTGTGCGGGTAAAGCACATACCTACCGGTATAGTAGTTAGCTGCCAGATAACCCGCTCTCAGCACGATAACCGCGACCGCGCCTTACAAATGCTAAAGAGCAAACTGTACGAAATAGAAGTACAAAAACGCAACGAGGCGCGCGATAAGCTGGAAGGCACTAAGATGAAAAACGAATGGGGTTCGCAGATACGAAACTATGTGCTGCACCCGTATAAACTGATAAAGGATAACCGCTCGGGCTACGAGACCGGTAACGTACAACCGGTGCTGGATGGCGAGCTGGACGACTTTATAAAAGCCTATCTGCTACACGCCACCAAAAAGGTGTAATACTGTTTATTCGGTTATTAATTTACCCAGGTAGCTTAGCTCATCTGCCCGAAGGGTTTCGCCCTGCTCTGTATTCATCTCTACCAGATAGCGGATTAATTCTGCCAGAATACTTTTGTTTTCGGCAGGGGTAAAATACTCGTGCTTCTGTTCCTCCTTCATTTTTTCGAGGTAGTCTTTAATCTCGTTACGAGAGAAAATGGCACCACGGTTAATAGGGTTGATATAGAACATTACTTCACGCTCCAGATTGGTTTCGGCAGCAAAGTCGAAGATGTTTTTTTTACAAAAGCTGAGGATATAATGGCGCATCAGATTTACACCATACACTGGTAGGTTTAGGTCGTTGGCCAGTATTTGATAAACAATGCCCACCGATACGGCATTGCCCGAACGGTTTTCGAGTACATGGTTAATACAGTAATCCTGATAGCTGGCCGAGCTTTGCTGGCCCTTAAAACCGTAGTAGCTGTAAAATACCTGATTGAATATCTGTATCTGCTCGAGCGGGGTTTGGTTGTAGTTTAGCTCCAGCCAAATGCTTTGCCGCATTTTTTGCAGGCGCTTTTGAACCTCATTAAAATCGGCATCGGGGTAAAAGTATTTGCTTATAAGGAAAGATCCGGTAAGCAGGTCGGGGCTTTCTTTACTAAGCCAAAGCTTCCACTCTTTAGTAAGCGAGTTAAACTGTATCTGGTGAATAATTTCCTCCAGGCGTTCGTGGGCAGCAGGGGGCAGATCGGCGCTCCAGGCCTGTTCAAGTTTAGGTACTACCTCTATACCATAGCTCATCAACTTAGCCTGTACATGCTTAAATACTTCCTGGTCGGTATCGTCCAGTAATTGTATCAATGCATTCAGTTCGCTTTCGTTGGTCATGTTCGCTATTTAATGAACAGTCCCTCTCAACCTATTTTTTCTTTTTGGCAGCAGCTTTTTTAGCTGGTGCTTTAGTGGTAGTTGCTGCTGTTTTGTTACCCCAGCGGCGGCCACCTTTGTTGGTTGGGCCCTGTTCGCCAATTATCATTTGTATCTCTTCCAGCGTAAGGTGCTCGGCCGATTTATCTTTCGGTATTTTATAGTTGTCCTTACCTTTTTTAATGTAAGGGCCATACCTACCGTTGAGTACCTGTATGCCTTCGGCTTCGAAGTTAAGTATCAATTTAGCAGCGTCCTTCTCGGCTTTCTCACGGATAAGCGTAAGAGCGTCCTCTAAATTAATCGTATACGGGTCTCTGTCCTTTGGTATAGATACAAACAACTTATCGTGTTGTATATACGGACCAAAGCGGCCAATGTTTGCTTTCACATCTTTACCTTCTAACTGACCAAGTGTACGTGGCAGTTTAAACAGTTCTACTGCTTCTTCAAAGGTTATAGTTTCCAGCGATTGGTTAGCACGCAGTTTGGCAAAGCGGGCTTTCTTGCCGGTTTCTTCATCGGCTTTACCTATCTGTGCCATAGGGCCGAATTTCCCCATCCGTACTATCAACGGTTCACCGCTGGCTGGGTCGGTACCCAGTAAGCGCTCGCCGCTTACACGCTCGGCACCTTTAGTGGTATCTTCTACATTTTTATGGAACGGCTTATAGAAATCGCCGATCATTTTGTTCCATACCTTTTTGCCTTCGGCCACCTTATCAAACTGGGCTTCTACATCTGCAGTAAAGTTATAGTCCAGAATATCTTTAAAATTCTCTACCAGAAAGTCGGTTACCAGCAAACCAATATCAGTTGGAAACAGTTTGCCTTTTTCGGCACCGGTTATCTCTGTTTTTACTTCGGTTGATACGCTGCCACCTTTAAGGGTTAACACGTTGTATTTGCGCTCTACCCCCTCGCGTGGTTCTTTAATAACGTAGTTACGTTTTTGTATGGTAGATATGGTAGGCGCGTACGTAGACGGACGGCCTATGCCAAGCTCTTCCAGTTTTTTAACCAGGCTGGCCTCGGTATATCGGGCGGCAGGTTTGGTAAAGCGCTCGGTGGCGGTCAGTTCTTTCAGGTCAAGCACCTGTCCTTCTTTTACAGGTGGTATCAGCGCTGCAGCTTCCTCATCGCCATCTGCTTCTTCATCTACCCCCTCGTTGTAAACTTTCAAAAAGCCTTCAAACAAAATCACCTCGGCTTTGGCCTGCAGGGTTTCGCTGTTTTTGTTGTTTACTATATCAATAACAGTTTTTTCAATTTGTGCATCGGCCATCTGCGAGGCTATGGTACGTTTCCATATCAGGTCGTACAGCCGCTGCTCATCCGATTCAGCATCTATCGAGATATTCTCCATATGCGATGGACGGATAGCTTCATGGGCCTCTTGTGCACTGGCGTGCTTGGTAGCATACTGGCGTTGCTCGTAAAACTGCTTACCATAGCGGCTGGTAATTTCTTTAGCAAGTGCTTTGTGTGCGGTTTCCGAAAGGTTGGTAGAGTCCGTTCTCATGTAAGTGATGTGACCGTTCTCGTACAGCCTTTGTGCCACGCGCATAGTATTACTTACCGAGAAGCCAAGTTTGCGCGAAGCTTCCTGCTGCAAGGTGGATGTGGTAAATGGTGCAGCCGGCGAACGTTTGCCAGGGCGTTTTTCAATAGCGCTAACTTTAAACTCAGCGTTGGCTACTTCATTTAAAAACTTCTCGGCCTCGGCCTGGGTTTTAAAGTTATTAGCGCGCTCGGCTTTAAATGTAGATTTTCTGCCATTACTATCAGTTACAAAAAAGTAGGCAACTACTTTATATGAACCTGTTGTAGTAAAGTTGCGTATTTCCCGTTCGCGTTCAACAATCAGGCGTACTGCTACAGATTGAACCCGGCCTGCAGAAAGCGATGGCTTAACTTTTTTCCATAGCACCGGCGATATTTCGTAACCCACCAAACGATCGAGCACGCGGCGGGCCTGTTGGGCATTAACCAGATCCATATTAATAGTACGCGGATGTGTAACCGCATCTACAATGGCCTCTTTGGTAACCTCGGTATAGGTAATACGTTTTGCTTTAGCAGGGTTTAGCTTAAGTACATCGCAAAGGTGCCATGAAATGGCCTCACCCTCGCGGTCTTCATCCGTTGCCAGATATATCTCACCGGCATCTTTGGCAAGTTTCTTAAGCTCCTTTATTACTTTCTCTTTGTCCTCACTAATTACATAATTCGGCTCAAATCCGTTCTCAATATCTATGTTCAGACCGCTATCGGGTAAGTCGCGAATGTGGCCGTAACAAGACGTAACTACATAATCGTCGCCCAGAAATTTATTAATGGTTTTTGCTTTCGCAGGGGACTCAACTATGATCAGTTTTTTACTCATGCCTGTTTTTTAACGAGTGGCAAATAAATGTTTTTGCATTCAAAACAACAAACCACCCTATTTTTACGCTGTTTTTAGCTATAAACGCTCAAAGTAGGGTTTTGGTTGCATTGGCTACAAATATGCTGTTGCCTACAGCAATATTATAAAATGAATACAGTACTAATAACCGTACATATATAATAGTATTTATTTAGTGCAGAAGAAATACCTGTTTCTATCACCACCGTAACAATAAAATTCGTGGTTTAGATAATTATCTTCGCGGCAAAAATACCAGCACATGCAATTAAACACGCTTACGGCCATAAGCCCCGTAGATGGCCGCTACCGTAGCAAAACAGCCGACCTGGCTGCTTATTTTTCGGAGTATGCATTGATAAAGTACCGTGTACATGTAGAAGTAGAATACTTTATTGCGCTATGCGAAATACCTCTGCCGCAACTGGCTACTTTTCCGGTAAAGCATTTTAAATCGCTACGTGACGTGGTAACCAACTTTAGCGAAGCCGATGCACAAACTATAAAAGACACAGAAAAAATAACAAACCACGATGTAAAAGCCGTAGAGTATTTTTTGAAAGAAAAATTTGATTCGCTTGAACTGGGTACCTGGAAAGAGTTTATACACTTTGGTCTTACCTCGCAGGACGTAAATAACACTTCAGTGCCATTATCATTTAAAGATGCCAACAACAATGTGTACCTGCCTACTGTTAAACGTCTGACCATACAGTTACAGGCACTCGCCGAAGAATGGAAAGACATACCTATGCTTGCCCACACCCACGGACAGCCGGCATCGCCAACTGTATTAGGTAAAGAGATAATGGTGTTTGTAGAACGTCTGAAAGAACAAATACACCAACTAGAGCAGGTACCTTATAGTGCCAAGTTTGGCGGTGCCACCGGCAATCTTAATGCACACCATGTGGCATACCCGCATATAGATTGGGTAGCCTTTGCCAACGAGTTTGTAGAACGCAAACTGCACCTTAAGCGCAGCCGATATACCACACAGATAGAACACTACGATAACCTGGCGGCTCACTTTGATGCCATGAAACGCATCAACACTATACTGATAGACCTGTGCCGTGATATATGGACCTATATTAGCATGGAGTACTTTAAACAGAAGGTAAACAAAAACGAAGTAGGTTCATCGGCTATGCCGCACAAGGTAAACCCTATCGATTTTGAAAATGCCGAGGGCAACCTGGGTATTGCCAATGCATTACTGGAGCACCTTTCGGCCAAGCTACCTGTATCGCGCTTGCAGCGCG
>JBJOOW010000061.1:0-6129 GCA_046051095.1 Bacteroidota bacterium
AAAAACGAAGTGGTTGAAAACACTACTACCACTGTAGTAGAAGAAACCCCGCTTATTACCGAGCAGCCTGTACTTACCCTTAACCTGGAAGAAGAAACCTACAGCCTGTTTGATATTGCACCGCAAACCGAAGAGACTGTTACTAATGAAAATACATTTGAGTTTGAAGTAACTGCACAGGAGCAGGTACTGCCACAGGTTGAACTTACAACTGAAGAAACAGTTGTTGTACAACAGGAAGAAGCTACCGCACAACCGGTTATTGAAAGCCGTACCGATGAGTATGTGGTATATACCAAAAAGAGCTATGAAACCGACAGTGTAAGCCAGATAAACAGTGACGATATGAGCCGCCAGCTGGAAGACCGCAAAAAGATACTTGCCGGACTTAGCTACCGCTTTGGCAACAAACAAAACCTGGGCGAACTGGAAAACGAACCGGCTTACAAACGCAAAGGCCTTGACCTGAATGGTGAGCAATCTTTCAGCACAATGAACGATAACTCGCGCTACAGTGTAAGCGATGACGGTACCAACCGCCCAGAGATTAAAAAGAACAACTCGTTTTTACACGATAACGTAGATTAAAAATACCTGGCGTGCAAAGGCGCCGCAACTTTCTCTCCTTTGTTAGTGTGTCCAAAAATTCCCGAGCCGCCCGGCTCGGGTTTTTTTATGCGCGTAAGTCAAAAACTGTAGCCACGAATTGCTCGGATGAATGCAGGATTAAACCAATTTACTCTGAATATAAATATTTATTAATTATATAAATAAAGTAAGCATATAATAGGGTGTTAACATTTTTGACAGAGGGGTATTAACATTGGATTTTGTAAAATGCTGACAATTAGGTAATTGTAATGTCAGGGTGTTAACATGGTAAAAACTCCGACAGATTTTATTCTAAAAAGCTGATGATCTCATCAATAGCTTTTTTGTTGCGGATAATGGTGTTGTGGCCTGCGCCTTTTACGTTTACGCCTTTAATTTCGGGGCGTAGCGAAAGGAAGTGTTTTATATCGGGTAGCGATACTACATCATCATCTTCATCGTAAATAAGCATAGCCTTGTCGGCTTTAATTTTTTCTTTACGCTTGGCCAGGTTCATCTGGTCTACCGACATGTTGAACTGCTCTTCCATACCCTTAAAAAATATGCGCTGCATTTTAACCGGTACCTTCAGCATAGCAAACACCTGCTCGAAAAACCTACCCGATGAAATTGGTATGGCCATCATCACCAACCGGTTTACAATAATGTTGTACTCCATAAGCATGTAAGCACTGGCACCGCCACCCATGCTATGGCCAACAATGGCGTAGGGTGTACCTATCTTTTCTATCAGCTCGGCCATTGCTTCTTTAAAGTGTAGCAGGTTGCTGGTTTCGCCTTCGCTGCCACCGTGTGCAGGGCCATCTATTGCAACTACTCTATAGCCGGCTTCGAGTAGGGCGGGTATCATTTTGTAATAGTCAAGCGCCATACCATCCCAGCCATGTATAAGCATTACGGTGCGGTGGCTGCTGCCCCACACGTAGTACTTCATTTCGGCTTTCTTTGTTTTATCGTGAAACTCGCTAACCTTAATAACATGCTTGTGCGCCTTTTTCATAAGCGTTTTATGCGGTGGGCGCAGTACACGTTTTTGTGGTGTAAACACCAGGCGTACCAGTATGTCTATAGCTGTTTCGGGTGCTATGTTACCTGCCACCGAAAAGAAGCGTGACAGCCATTTGATTTTAGAAGGTGAATCGCGTTCCTGTTTTTTTTCTGCCATGGTTCATCAGTTTGTCATGCGTATAGTAATAATGCGTACGGGTTGTTTGGGCCTGTCGGCCTGGCCTGTTTGTACAGCAGCAATACGGTCAACAATGTTCATTCCTTTTACCACTTCGCCAAACACGGTGTAGCGCGAATCGAGGTGCGGTATACCGCCTGCTTTACGGTACACGGCTTTATGTGCTTCGGGTATCTCGTAACCATTGGTGCGGGCGCGTGCTTTAATAAAGGTAGAGTCGTTAGCTACTTTACCCTGTACAATATAAAACTGGCAAGCCGATGATGCTTTCTCCGGGTTATCATCGCGGGCCATACCCAATGCACCACGTTTGTGGTAATATTTTTCGGGCATTATTTCGGCGGGTATAGTGTAACCCAAATCGCCATCGCCAAGTGTAGCTGTATCGTTTGCGTATTTAGAAGTTGGGTCGCCGACCTGTATTACAAAGCCGTTTATAACACGGTGAAACAACAGCGAATCGAAATAATGCTGATTAGCCAGTTTAATAAAGTTATCGCGGTGCAGGGGTGTACCATCATAAAGCATAACCACCATAGTGCCATAGTTGGTTACTATGCGTGCTTTATGTGTTTGCGCATTAGCATAACTTAATACCAATGTAAGGCAGGTTAGTATAAGCACGCGTGCTGTCATTTGTAATGTTTACTGCATGAAGGTACAAAGAGAAACGGCCTTTGCAAACAGGCTGCGGTAGTATGCCTGACCGTTAATAGTTGCGTAACATATTGTGCGTATATATGTTGGCAACAGGTATAGGTCATTTTTTACTTTCCGAAATTTCCTATCTTCCACCCTAATAAACCATACCGCTCATTACGAACCAAAATCCAGATTATGAAGATTAAACTTTTAGTAAGTTCTCTTTTCATTTTTATAGCCGCCATTGTAATGGCTCAGGACGTTACCATAACCGGTAAAGTGCTTGACGATAAAAAGCAACCACTACCCGGTGCCACTGTACGTGTTAAAGGTACCAGTGTAGGTACCGCCACCGACGATGCCGGAGCGTTTACTATTAACGTGCCTGCAACAGCCACTACATTAGTAATAAGCTATGTGGGTTTTGATGATAAAGAAGTAGGCATAGATCCATCTAAAGGCAGTACTACGATAAATGTTAGCATGGCTACGTCGGATGTGGGGCTGAACCAGGTGGTAGTGTCGGCTTCTAAAAAAAGCGAAAAGGTACTGGATGCACCGGCCTCTATATCTGTGATAGGGCAGGAGAAGCTGGAACGGAACATTACCACTACACCGGTAGAGCAATTGAAAACATCGCCGGGTGTAGATGTGATGCGTACAGGCCTGGTATCATCTAACGTAGTAGTGCGTGGTTTCAATAACATATTTTCGGGTTCGGTGCTTAATGTGGTTGATAACCGTATTGGTGCGGTGCCATCGTTACGGGTAAATGCATACCAGTTATTACCAACCAGCAATCTTGATTTTGATAAGATTGAAGTAGTACGTGGCCCTGCATCTGCACTATATGGCCCCAACGCTACATCGGGTGTAGTGCATATTATGACCAAATCGCCGTTAGATCAGGATAAAAAATTTGTAACCACTGTTGCTATGACCAGTGGTTTTACAGTGCTGGATAAATCGTACCAACAGTACAACAACGGCAAAGTGCTTTCGGGTAATATTATTAATCCGGAGTTTCGTCACTCAGGCAAACTGCTTGATGGTAAACTGGGTTATAAAATATCGGGTAGCTATTTTCAGGCGCAGGATTACCCTAACTACGACCCGCGCGAGCCCTACGAAGGCGATAGCCTGATATTTGGTAGCGCCCGCAATGGCGAAGTGTTTAAGCCGGATACCATACAACGTTTTACCCACGACTCTGCCGGCAGAACCATACTTGATTCGGCGCACCTGGATGTACGCCGTTTTAAGAAAGACTTTTTTATACGTAAGTATACTTTTGATGGACGTATAGATATACGCCCTATTAAAGATATTACCATAACTATTAACGGTGGTTTGGCCAGTGCACGCAACGTAGAACTTACCGGCCTTGGTGCTGCTCAGGCTGGTGCTGGCCCTGCAGGCTGGATATACTGGTATTTTCAAACCCGCTTTAAATGGAAGAACCTGTATGTACAATACTTTGTAAACAGCAGCGATGCAGGTAATACGTATCTGATACCACAGCTATCAGCTTCGGCCCGCCAGGGTTATAGTGCGCAGGACCCTTACCAGGTACAGTTGCTTATTGATAAAAGTAAAATGCATGTAGTGCAAATACAATACTCGCATGCACCGGTAGAAAAGCTACGTTTAATATACGGTGTAGATGTATTGATAACACGCCCCGATACCAAGGGCAGTATAAATGGCCGCTTTGAAAACCGCGATAACCTTACACAGGCAGGTGGTTATGTACAAGGTGAGTACGAGCCATTAAACTGGTTTAAAATAGTAGGAGCCATACGTGTAGATTATAACAGTATAATTAAGAACGTAGCGGCCAGCCCGCGTGCGGCCCTTGTGTTTAAACCGGCGCCTACACATACAATCCGCCTAACGTACAACCGAGCATTCGATTCGCCTACTACGCTTAATCAGTTCCTCGACCTATCGAACGGTTATATACCTAACGGTATTAACGTGCGTGGTATTGGTAACCCTTATGGCTGGAACTATAAGTATGATGATAACAGTGGTGTAGTGCAGTTTAAAACTGCACCACAATATAGCCCAAGCGGCAACTGGGTTACGTATGGCGATGCCAGCAAAAACGTAGCGCTTTTTGATTCGGTATTTACCTTTATTAAAGATGGTTTTAAGGCAAGGCCAGGCGTAGACCCAAGCCAGATTGAAAGCGTATTTAACGGCGTATTTAGCGGTATACGCGGCCAGGGTGGTACTATAGACAGCGCCAAAATGATAGCGCTTGACTATGCTAACTTTGCCACTACCAAAGATTATGAAGGCAGCAAACAGGATGTAAAGAAGCTTTTCTCTCAAAACCTGAAGAAGATAAACAACTCGTATACCCAAACGCTGGAGTTAGGATACAAAGGTGTGATAGGTGGCAAGCTATCGCTACAGGTAGATGGATACTGGACCCGTATTACAAACTACGTGAGCGCTTTGTTACCTGCATCGGGTGCGGTAATGTTTGACTGGAAAACATACCTGGGTGAAAAGGCCCCTGGTGGCAAGCTATACGATAACCTGCATATATTAAACGGCTTTTATGATAACGCCTTGAAGAGTGCAGGATTGAATGGTAATCCATCTTTACAAAACCCATCGATAGTAGCACCGGACTCTACTACCTGCTGGGATGAATTGGTTGTGCTAATGAATCAGTTGCCATTAGGTACTATTACCCCTAACGATCCATCGCTGGTTGGTTCTGACTTTATACTTACATACAAAAACGTGGGTAGGTTAGATGTATTTGGTATGGACTTTGGCGCTAACTACGAAGTGGTGCAAACCAAAGAGCATAATGTATCGTTAGGTGCTAACGTTAGCTGGGTAGATAAAGACCGCTTTACACTTACAACCGGCGAAACCATTTACCTGAACGCACCTAAGGTTAAAGCCGGCTTTACGTTTGACCATACCCATAAAGCAAGTGGCTTTGGTTATGGACTTACTTTCCGTTATCAAATGGGCTACTACGCCAGTTCATCTATTTACCAGGGCGAGGTTAAGCCTGCTTACCTGTTAGATGCGCGTGTAAGCTACCGACCGAATTTTTACAAAGGCCTTTTGCTATCGATAACAGTAAATAATGCAGCTAACTACCAGTGGCAGAGTTTCCCTGGCACACCTAAAATGGGTGCTACATTGTTTGCAAGGGCTCAGGTTACTTTTTAATAGTTGGTGGGATAGAAAATAATAAAAAGGGCCGCTGTTTAGCGGCCCTTTTTTTATCGCTGAGCGGCTTTGCCGCTACCCGTAGTAACATTCTTATAAATGATAGCAGAAATATCGGATAGTATAGTTGATAGTTGTTCAAAATCGGTACCCCGGGTCATTACACCAATCAGATAAGGTGAGCCTTTTAGGTAAACAATAGCACACTCATGTAATTGTTTGGTATCGGCATTCATATAAGCACGCTCACCAAATTTGTGCGATACTGTAATACCTTTAGGTATGCCGGCCAAAATACCTTTTTCAAAACTTGTTTTGCTTAGTATTCTAAGCGCCTTTTCCGACATGTCTCTGTTTAAATAAGTAGCGTTATACAGTAGCCGGAAAAAACCAGAGTAGTCTTTTACTGATACAAAGTCGGAAGTCATATCAACGTTTACGTTTATGCCAATGTCCGACATTACCTTAATAATAAATTCGCCATCGAG